>CAYJHL010000147.1:0-4770 GCA_964369585.1 uncultured Treponemataceae bacterium
TAAACCAGTTGAGCCAAGTGTTACCCCAATAGAGCTATCAAATGTAACAGAGTTATTACTTGCTAAATCTGTGTCAGTAACAGTGAGACTATGTCTTCCTGTTATGAATGACTCGACACCTGTAAAAACCACATCTCCTGAACTTGTTGAAAATGTTACTCCATTTGTTAAGTTAATAGCACCGGTATACGTTTGTGCCCCAACTGTTGAAACGGTGCCCGCTCCCATGTTGATAATAGGAGCAGAAGCATCAATGCTATTTATAGTATACACAGAACCACCGAAGGTAATAGTTCCTGAATCTGCATTTATTTCAACATTGCTTGAACTATTGCCTAACGTTGTACTAAAAGTGATATCGCCGCTATTTGAAGCTAGGGTAACTGTAGAACCACTTGTACCAGGAGAAACGGCCCCATAGTATATTTGGTTACTCTCAGTTGTTACACCGCTTCCATTAATATATGTCCAACCTGCTCTTGTACTTACACTTGCAAGAGCAGGACTTCCACCCACAGTACCGGTAAAGGTTATAGACGTTGCATTGTCAGAATCAGTACTTCCATATACTGTAAGAGCTCCTGGGCCATTCATCGTGTTAAAGGATATTGTACCGGCGGTACTTACCGTTACACTGTTGGTAAGCGTTGTTTCGCCGCTAACACTGATTGCCCCTGAGTCACTAGAAGATACCTCCGCATCTACATTAGCTATGGTTACATTACCTGTGTATTCTTGTGCTCCGGTAGTAGTTACGCGACCGCCATTAATATGCACATTTGTAGCTTGAATATTTACACTTGAAGCACTAACTGATCCTTCTAAGGTTAAGCTACTGGCTGTAGTATTAGTATCAGTTTCAAACACATCAACATCGCTAATATCATCATTAAATCTAATAGCATTGGTTGCAGCCTTTGTTTTCAGATCATGACTATTACCAGTAACAGAATCGGAAAAAGTAATATCACCCGTTCCATTTGCATCAATGAAAGTATCGCCCGTAAGTATTATAGGTGCACTAAAACTAAAACTTGCCCCACCTGATAGCGTTCCTTTCAAGCTTGCATTTCCACTTCCTGTATGACTAAATCCATTAGAAATAGTAGTTTCAACTGCATTTGTTTTTAAAATATTTGCGCCTACAAAGGTAAAAACTCCATTAATATCTATTTGTTGCACATCTTCACTACTAAAAACAAGGTTTTCTGTTGTAAAAGCAGGACTAGACACATCTCCGTCTACTGCACCATTATTAACATTTCCTCCAAGGCGAATTTCACCGGCAGAAGCTTGAGTTTGTAATGTTGTATTATTTTCAAGAATTAAATTTCCTGCAATGTCAATATTCCCTTCACTAGCTATAACGGTCCCAGCAAAACTTACAGAATCTGTAGTAAGTCCTGTTTGCATAAAACCTTTTGAAAAGGCAAGTGGTCCTGCAGTATTATCTGTCACAGTCCCTTCAAACGATAAAGAAGTACTTGTATCTATTGTTTGTGCCCCACTTGCTTTTTCAAAGTTTAAAAGTCCTGCAGTGAGTGTTAGTGCATCAGCTGTAACATCGTCTGCAAAGGTAATCTTGTCTGCCTCAGTAACAGTAATGTCATATCTATTGCCACCGGTACCTGAGACTGCCCCATTAAACTCAATAACCTCGTCTGTATCATCTGTCGAGTCATCATTTATGGTAAATGTGGTATTTGCACCTAGTACAACATTCCCGTTATAGGTTTGATTTCCGGAGCGATAAGGAATATCAGCTGTGGGGTCTGGGTTGTCCACGGCATCATTTGCTGTCGTGGTAACACTTCCACCATTAATATTTATAGTAGCCGCATCTACAGTTAAAGAAGCATAACCACTAACTGCACCTGTAAAAGTTACAACACCTGTTCCAGGGGCAGTAAACTCAACTACATTATTACCACCTGATACAGTCCCTCCAAAAATCAAACTCTGGTTATTCCCAGCATTTACAGTTCCACGAACAGAGGCATTTTTTGTAGTGTTTAAACCTTGTGTAAATGTTACAATACGAGAATCTCCCGTATTTATACCAATACTAACAATTGACGAACTGTTAAAAGAAGCAGGTGCCACATCTACCGTTTGGGTAGGTGTTGTTTGCCCCCAAAATGATAAATAATTACATGTAATAGTTTCAGGTAAATTATCTGTATCAATATCATACCCAAGCCAAATAGTATTCTCACTTGCACTTAGGTGATAATTATTACCATTGGTAGAGAATGTCGGAACCTGTCCAAAATCGATATTTCCAGTTTCATTATCAGTAATCCAAGTTTCGCCTTCAAGAATAATATTTGTATCTATATTAAAACCACCAGTAGTTGCGTGAACATATCCCTGCATTCTAACATCACCACCACCTGTAGCATGTGTAAAGCCACTTGCAAATGTTGTTTTTTTAGTTGTTGCATCGTTTATTTCAACAGCACCTGTAAAAGAGTTAAAACTTGTAACAGCAATAGTTTGTCCCAGGTCATCATCACCTGAAAAAGTATTTCCTAAAAATGCAAGAGTTGCAGCTGTTAAGGTAAAGGTTTGAGAGCCTGTTATATTACAACCCAATTCTATTCTATCATCTGCTGCACTTAACGTTAGCTCACCTCCTGTTGTAAGAGAACTTGTATCGGTAAAGGTAATATTACCGTTACCAGCTACAGCACTTCCCGCTGTAATACTTGCATCACCTGTTGTTGTAACTGCACCTGAAAAAACTATGTTGCCTGTAATTGTGGATAGGTTTGTGACTGCTGCAATACTGGTAGCACCCTCAAAACTTAAGCCACCGCTACCTGCAACAATTGTTCCTACTAAGGTCGCAGTACTACCAGTATGTCTAAAACCATTGGTAAATGTAGTAGTTCCACTTTCAGGACTTTCATCGCTTTTTGTAAAAATGCCACCAAACTCAAAAACATTATCAACATCATTAACGATATTTATTTCATGATTATCACTACTTGCTATAATTAATTGAGGTGTATTAAAAACTGGAGTATCAGCTGGACCACCACTTTGATTATTCACACTACCATAAAGCGTAATATTTGCACCGGATGAATTTGCTGAGAGTGTAATACTTTTGCCATCAGCTAACAATAAATTTCCTTGCAAACTCAAACTTCCAGTCGTTGCAGTTAGGTCACCATTCAAAGTTATATCGTGATAATTAGTTGTGTCTACTTTACCGAGAACGTGATCTAGTCCATCCGAAAACTTAAGATCTGTCGCAGTTTGCATATTGCCAGTAATTGAAGCTACAGAGGTAGTAGTAACAGTTTGCGCTGTGGTTTTAGTAAATTCTGTGTTTTGAGCAACCACAGTTAGAGCATTAACAGTAATATTAGCTGGAAACCTAACAGTTCCTGCATAACTTGTTGTATTTCCTATGGTAAGGCTATGAGATGACCCTGTAATTGTTGAATCGAAGGTAATATCCTGCCCTGCAGACCCACTGTGTGCAATTAACGCTGTATCCCCACCAAGGGTAACTGCCCCATTGTATGTTTGCCCTCCTGTTGTGGTAATATCAGCATTAAGGTGAATATTGCTTGTGCCACCTGCCACGCCGGCTTGCAAAGAATCAATATTTATTTCACTTGGATCTGAAGAATATATTAATTCTTCATTTGGCGGTTCACTTGAATCGTAAGTTATATATCCACCAAAAATAATTCTTTCCCCAGCAGGAACTTCAGTTGTTAAGCTATGTGCACCAGTGATATTACCTGAAAAACTAATATGCTTATCGGAGTCCATTATTATATCATCTACCAACGTCACAAGGCTTGTATACACTTGTTCACCACTGGTTGTAATTGTAGCAGTATTAATTTGAATACCATCACTACCACTAGCAGTAACTCGTAAAGAAGAACCGGTATCTATAGAACCATTAAGCTCAACATTTCCATCTGCCACAATATTAATCCAAGAACCTTGAAGACTGTTCCCTGAAGCAGTAGAAAAACGTATATCTCCATCAGAGTAAAAATTCACACCACCTTTACTAATTACCGTTCCTTCATAGGTTTGATTGCCCGTTGTAGTAATAGATGTAGTTGAACTACCTGTATTTATAGTTCCTGCAGTAACAGAGAAATCAGTAATAGTCCCTTTTAACTCTCCTCCTGCAACACCCTGAACATCCCCATTAAAGGTTATTGAGCTACCGGCGTCGGCTTCCAAAGTAACACTACCGCTACTATTTTCAACTTTACCAAAAAGACCAGTATATATTTGATCACCAGTAGTTTTAATTGTGCGGTCACCATATACAGAAATATTTGTTGCATTTACAGAAAGCCTATCAACAGTAACGTTATTTCTAAAACGAACCTCATATAAACCAGAGCCTGTATTTGTTGACACTGTTACATTCCGCGTTCCGCCAAGAGTGTTTCCAAATGCAATATCTTCATAGCTCGAGGTAAAAGATATATCTCCACTACCACTCAAAGTAACAGGAAGAAAATATCCTTGATAATCAAGTGTATTTATATCATTATGTATTGTTATTGTGGCACCGGGTGTTCCATTTAGAGTTATGCTTTCCAGCGGTTTTATTAGGCCAACAGCTCCTGTAAGAGTAATTGAACCAGCAGAGGTTAACATAGTTTCAAGTGAATAATTTCCACTAGAAGAATCAGTATCGCTGTCTATTGTACCTTGAAACTCTATATCATCTACAGAACTTAAACTCACATCACCACGAAGCGTAACCGCCCCACCGTAGGTTTG
>CAYJHL010000148.1:0-4769 GCA_964369585.1 uncultured Treponemataceae bacterium
TTGGAAAAAAAATGGCTGGAAAACAGCAGCTAAAAAACCGGTAAAAAATCAAGACCTGTGGATTGCGTTAGATGAGCTTGTTTCAAAATTTACTATAGACTGGCAATGGGTAAAAGGACATAGCGGAGATAAGTACAATGAAATGTGTGACACGCTCGCAGTTGAAGCAGGGAAAAGAGCAATCTGACTAGAAAATAACACGTCATTTCGATGCGCGAGCGGAGAAGTCTCATTTGAAAAGAGACCTCTCGGCTATGTATCTGCGGTGACGGTTTTGGCAAAAAAAAGGCTGTCCATTTTGGACAGCCTGCTATTTAATCTATAATACTTTTATCAAGTATGTCTATAATTTCATCTTTTGAAAACATTCCAACTTTTACTAAATCATCGCATTGTTCGCTAACTGTTTTATCAAAAAATAGAACATCATCGGTTCCAATGCTAACATTAACACCCGCATCATACAATTTTTTTATAGGATGAACTTCAAGGCTTTTTACAGCAGAAAGCATAACATTGCTTTGAGGGCAAACATTAAGCCGTGTTTTTTCTTTTGCTAAGAACTTCATAACAGCTTTATCGCTCGCAGCTCCTATTCCATGTTGAATTTCTTGTAAATCAAAATACTCTACCGCGCCTTGAACTGACTTTGCATCAGAAAATTCACCAGCGTGCGCCTTTGTTTTTAAGCCTTTTTTTTCGGCTAGTTTGAATAATGGTTTAAACTTTTCAAGGCCTTCTAAAACTTCTGGTCCATAAAGGTCAATACTTTTAAAAACACCGCTTTCTATGCATTCGGGAGCCCATTTTTCTATTAATGAAAAGTCAAAAGTTTTTCCCATGCCAAGTTCTGGGCGAAAGTCTATTTTATCTTTAAATTTGATTTGAATTGATTGTACTGCTTGTAGAAAATTTTCAACGCTTCCAAAATGGTTTACAAAACCAATGTCTGCACTTCCTTCAAGGATTGTAACGCCATCTTCAAAAGCAGTTTCAACAGTCATAGTTAGTAGGTCTTCTACATCTTTTGCTGTAGCACTTCTTGGACGAGTGTATTCAGCTAAAATTTCATGCATTTCGGTTAAACCAGTGAGCTTTCTTGGGAAGTTTGGAATTGAAAATCCAGCCCAAGGGACATATTTGCTATAACGCATTCCTAAATTGAGGTGATTATGTGCATCCTTTTTTGGACGAGAAATGAAATCTCCAGTTTTTCCCATTACAGTTCTCCACTTTTCTGTATATTCTATTATACACTATAATCGGCAGAAAATTCAATTTTCTGTATATATTTTTGCGAATTTTATAGCAGTTTTATGCGTTTATCATAACATGTATTTAAGTATGATAAAGTAAAAAATATAAAAAACAAACAGTTGTGTGTTTTTGGTTTGTGTGTTATACTTTTAATGTGTATAATACTATACGTGATTATAAGTTATGGCTATTGATGGAGGATAAGAATGGAAGAGAAGAAAACAATTACTGTAGCATTTTTTGATGCAAAACCTTACGACATTGATTTTTTTACAAAGCAAAATCGCACATATTTATATGATATAGATTTTCTGGAGCCACATTTAAATGCAAAAACTGCAATGCTTGCAAAGGGTGCTGATGTAGTATGCGCATTTGTTAATGATAAACTCGATAAAAAAACAATTGAAATATTGCATGATTTAGGGATTAAGCTCATTGCAATGCGCTGTGCAGGTTTTAATAACGTTGATTTAGCTGCTGCACAGGGAAAAATACCTGTTGTGCGTGTTCCTGCTTATTCACCACATTCTGTAGCTGAGTATTCAGCTGCGCTTTTATTTTCGCTAACCCGAAAAATTCCAATTGCTTTTAACAGAACAAGAGATGGAAACTTTCAATTGCAAGGTCTTACAGGGCGAGATCTCTTTGGAAGAACCTGCGGCGTTATAGGCACTGGGAAAATTGGCAAACTTATGGCTCAGATTATGAAAGGCTGTGGGATGAGAATTTTAGCCTATGATGCATATGAAGATGGTGAATGGGCAGAGGAATATGGGGTTGAATATACAACGCTTGAAAAGCTTTTTAGAGAAAGCGATGTTGTGACCTTGCATTGTCCTTTGACAAAGGAAACGCATCATATTATAAATGAAGAAACATTGTCTAAGATGAAAGAAGACGCAGTAATTATTAATACTGGGCGTGGGGCACTTATTGATACGAAAGCACTTATTGAAGCTTTAAAAGATAAAAAACTTGGTGGTGCAGCTTTAGATGTATACGAAGAAGAAGATGAGTATTTCTTTGAAGACTGGTCAACAACGGTTATTCAAGATGATGTTTTAGCTCGCCTGCTATTTATGCCAAATGTAATTGTGTCGAGCCATCAAGCATTTTTAACTGAAGAGGCCTTAACAGCAATTGCAAAGGTAACACTGGATAATATAAATGCATTTGAAAATGGAGAAGAACTTTTAAACGAAGTACGAAAAAATTAACAACGCTTTCCCTTGCGGCAATCTACATTGTCTGTTATACTTTTGGCATAAGGAATAATGATGATAAAAAAGGGAAGTATTGTACTATATAAAAATCAGGCAGCATTTGTGAGTGAGGTGGGCGATAAGTTTGCAATAAGTTTTTCTGGTGGTAGCCAACTGGTTCGTGAAAAAGATATTGCCCTTTTGCATTCAGGTCCAATACCATCGCTTTCTGCTATAGATGCTGCAAATGATGAATTTTTTTATGACTCCTTGCTTGAAACATGGGAATTGTTACAAGGAGAAGATGCTGAAAGTTTTACACTTTCTCAAATTGCAGAGCTTACACTTGGCGATTTTTTGTCGCAAAAAGCTTGGGCATTTTACTCAGCATTAACTCATCATCCACGTTTTAATCTATTGGGTAGTCAAAACCCAAATGAACCAACCTTTTCTCTTCGAACAGAAGAAGAAGCGCAAGCAATACTTGAAAAAGAAAACGAAAAAGGTAAAGAGCAAGAAACTAGAACAGCTTTTATTGCGCGGTTAAAACAAAAACAACTAGAGCTGCCAGAAGATGGTGTTTTTATGGGGGAAGTTGAGTCTTTAGCCCTTGGGAAAATAGCTACTTCAAAAGTAATGAAAGAGGCTGGTTTTTCTTGTAGTCCTGAAAAAGCACATAAGCTTTTGCTCGATACAGGGGTATGGAATTACTCTCGAAACCCTCATCCATCTCGCTTTAATCTTTCAAAGCAATCAGCAAGTGAACATTTAAGTCATCCCCCAGTGGAGGATAGAATTACTGTTGACCATATAGCATATGCGATTGATAATGCATGGAGCACAGACCCCGATGATGCAGTAGCTTTTGACGGAGAATATTTATGGGTGCATGTTGCTGATCCTGCAAGCACCGTAATGCCAGACTCGCCGATAGATATTGCAGCTCGTGCTCGTGGGGCAACGTTGTATTTGCCTGAAGGTGCATCTCGTATGCTTGCAGAGGAGTCATTAACCGATTACGCGCTTGGACTGGCAGAAGAACTTGATCCGCCTGAACTATCGAGGGCTCTATCTTTTAAAATAAAATTACATGATGATGGAACAATAGCAGAAACAGAAGTATTAAAAACATTTGTAAAAGTTGCAAGATTTACGTATGAAAAAGCTGATGAGCTGCAACATGAAAGCTATCTTGCCCCTCTTTACGAAATTGCAAAGCGTAATATAGAAAAAAGAAAGAAAAATGGAGCAGTTTTTATTGATCTCCCTGAAGTGCATTTAAAAGTAAAAAAGATAGAAAACGATGTTGACGTTACAATCGATTCTGTGAATCAAACAACGTCTTCAGAAGTGGTACGTGAATGTATGCTTTTAGCAGGCGAAGCAGCAGCTACGTTTGCATTTAAAAATAACATTGCTTTCCCCTATGTTTCGCAAGAGGTGCCTGATCTTCCAAAAGAACTTCCCGAAGGACTTGCGGGGCAATATAGGCTTAGAAGGTGCATGAAGCGCCGCTCTGTTGGCATTACTCCAAGAGGGCATGCAGGCTTAGGGATACTTATGTATTCGCAAGTAACAAGTCCTCTTAGACGATATAGCGATCTAGTTTCGCATCAGCAGTTACGCAGCTTTATAGATGGTCGGGAACTTTTAGACAAAGATGAAATGCTAGAGCGCATTAGTGCAGGCGATGCTGCTAGTTCTGCCACTGTAAAAGCCGAGCGTAAAAGTAGTTTGCATTGGACGCTCGTATACTTAGCAAGAAATCCTGAGTGGGTAGGGGATGCTATTGTTGTCGAGCTTAAAGATAAGCAAGCAGTTGTTCTCATTCCGTCAATTGCGCAAGAAAGCATGATAGGCATAAGTCCAAGTACTCAGTTGAATGATATAATTCAAGTTAGAGCAATGGACATAAACATTCCTGAACTCACAGTGAAGTATGTGCCTGTCATTGAGTAAGATGTTATTGATGCCATTTTACTAATCAGTATCATCATTTCGACCGACGCGGCGAAATCTCTTTTGGAAATAAGATCCCTCGACTAATGCTCGGGATGACGATGTGTCGTTATTGATATAAATATTCCAGAGCTTACTGTTCGCTATGTTCCTGTTCTTTAATAAGCTTACTTAATGAATAAAGTGTATACATTAGCGCAATAATAGCAGCTATCCAATTTATTGCAGCTATGCCTATAAAAATGCCGCGAGCCTTTAGGCCAAATACTGCGCTGAGTATATAGAATACAAGGGCAGGTAAAATAAGTTGGCGAGAAAAGCCAATCCACATTACAAACTTCGGTTTTT
>CAYJHL010000149.1:0-4745 GCA_964369585.1 uncultured Treponemataceae bacterium
CCACCTGTTACCAAAATATATTTACTCATACCTTGATTTTCACATCTCTTGCGTTTTTTGTCAATACCGTTTAAGTATCTGTTTACTTTTTTTATCTTATGGGATATAATATATATATGAATATAGTAGTAACAGACGCAGATTTTGAACTATTCAGTACACTCATTTACAAAGAAAGTGGAATATCGTTTTCCGATATTAATCGAACTATTCTTGAAGGTCGCCTAAGAACGTGCATAAGTGAAAAGAAACTCCCTTCACTTATGGATCTCTATAAACTTGTTACGACTAACGCCGACGAAATGAAGTGGATGCTAGATTCTGTTACAACAAATTTAACTCGTTTTTTTAGAAATCAACCTCACTTTGATACTTTGATAAACTACGTAATTCCAAAACTTGTTGAAAAAAAACGATTCAAAGGGAATAAAACAATAAAGGTTTGGAGCGCTGGCTGTTCCACAGGTGAAGAGCCATACACACTTGCCATGGTTCTTAAAGAACACTTACCACCGACTGTATCTTTTCAAATCCTTGCATCAGATATTTCACTAAAATCAATATTAACAGCAAAACAAGGATTTTACCCAACAAATAAATGTGAAGGTGTTCCACCTAAATATTTAAATAAATACTTTACAAAAACTGATGCAGGTTATCAAATCAATGAAGAGTTAAAAAATACCATTCGTTTTGATTACCATAACTTAAAGCACAGTTCAAGCACATTGGATAATGACATTGTTTTTTGTAGAAATGTATTAATTTACTTTGATTTACCTGCTCAGACTGCTACTGTAAATTGTTTTTACAATTCTATGGAAAGTGAATCCTATTTATTTATTGGTCATTCCGAATCACTCTTTGGTATGGATACTAAATTCGAGTTTTTAAAAACTGACTGGGCTTGTATTTATCAAAAAAAATAGTGTTTTGTAACGTGTAACTAATTTAATCAAGGATTTTTTTAAAATGTCAATAATTAACGTACTAATCGTCGATGACTCAAAACTTATGAGAGAACTTTTTTCCTCTTTAATTATAAAAACTGTACCAAATGCTGCTGTTGATACAGCAGAGAATGGGCTTGTTGCATTCGAAAAACTTAAGGAAAAAGAATATCATGTAATAACACTTGATCTCAATATGCCAGTTATGAATGGTCTTGAGTTTATGAAAGAGCGCAAAAACCGAAGAATTACCATACCTACAATTATTTTTTCAAGTATTGCCCATTCAGGTGCAACTTGGACAATGGAATGTCTTGAGTTGGGAGCAAGCGAGTTCTTGCTAAAGCCATCAGGATCATTAGGAGTTAGTGATCTTGCAGAAAGCCTTGGAAAGTTAATATTATCATATGGTGAAGGATATAAGAAAAAGTCAGACGCGAGAACATTTTTGAAATCCACCCTTCCTTCTAGAAGCACAATTACTGATAGTTCTATACCTAGCGTTGTGCCAGTTAGAAAAGAAGGTAAAATTGATATTGTTGCTATTGGTATTTCTACTGGTGGACCAAATGCACTCAGAGAAGTCTTTGCAGATATAGACCCAAACTTACAACAACCTATTGTAGTAGTTCAACATATGCCAGAAGGTTTTACAAAAGAATTTGCACACAGTCTTAATAATATATGCCCTCTGGAAGTAAAAGAAGCAGAAGAAGGTGATATATTAAAGCCTGGCCGCATTTTTATAGCTCCAGGAAATAAGCACGTAGTTGTTGAAAAAAAATCGCTCGCCACTGTAATTCATCTAACAGATGACGATCCATGCAATGGACATAGGCCCTCTGCAGATGTGTTATTTAAATCAGTAGCAAAAGAGTATGGAAACAATGCATTAGGTGTTATTATGACAGGCATGGGCCGCGATGGTGCAGCTGAGCTTGCTGAAATGCGACGACAAGGAGCGAAAACAATTGGTCAAGATGAAGAGAGCTCAGTTGTATATGGCATGCCGAGAGTTGCCTTTGAAAAAGGAGCCGTACAAGAGCAAGTACCTTTAGCTAAAATTGCACAGAAAATTTCTATGCTTTGTAGAAAATAACTACATCCTCTGTTTTATTCAATAAGAAAAACAGTATACAAAAAACCTTTTTTGCATTATAATTCGCTCTATGATACATAAAATTAAAAATAAAATTCCCCAAATTCATGAGTCCGCCTTTGTTGCATGGAATGCTGAAATAGCAGGTGACGTTGAAATTGAAGAAAACGTCTCTATTTGGTTTTCAGCAACTATTAGAGCAGATATAGCGCCCATAAAAATAGGAAAAAACTCAAATTTACAAGATAATGCGGTTATTCACTTAGATACCGATATACCGTGCATAGTAGAGGATAACGTTACAATAGGGCATGGAGCAATTTTACACTCTTGTACGGTTAAAGAAGGCTCAACTATAGGAATGGGTGCAATTGTCCTTAATAATGCTGTTATAGGAAAAAACTGTGTTGTAGGAGCTGGAGCACTTGTAACGCAAGGAAAAGTCTTTCCAGATAATTCCCTTATTGTTGGAAGCCCTGCTAAAGCAATTAAAACCTTATCAAATGAAGACCTAGAGCCAGCGCATAAAAATACTGCAAACTATGTTTTAAAAGGCCAAACAGCTAAAGAAGATTATGTGGAAATAGATTAATTATATGACGATAAAAAATTATCTTAAAAGAGTAATAGAAAAACACTTAAAAAAACTCTTTGCTATAGCAATACTATTATTCTCTTTAGGTGTATTCCTGTTTATAGGCCAAAATATTATGAGAACGTGGTTTATTGACAGGGATACTCTCAATCTTATTGCACAAAATTATTCAATGTCATTTAAGATGGCATACACACCCTTGTCTCAACTCGTTACGGTTGAAAATATAATTAGTACAAGTGAAGAATCCATCCAGGATGATATCCTTTTTGAAATATTTGAAAACACTGGCTACTTTACCAGTGTTAAGATAATAAATGAAAACAGTTTTCCACATAAGTTAAAAGAGGGGCAAATTTTGTGGACACACATAGAAGTAATTGATTCACTTCCAAATTTGATAGTTTATTATAAGCTTCATAATAGTGAAGAAACATGCTTAGAAATAACACTTCCCCTAGCAGATGTAACTCTACAAGATTCTGCTATCGAGGGCTTTTCAATCATTAAAGATTCTATCGGAAACAGTATTGTATCAGTTCTAAATGAGTCTCAGTGGGAGCGGTATAACGATATTAAAAAGGTAGATGAATCGCTTTTTTTACCACCTATCCAAAGTGGGCGTATTTTACCTCAGCTTGAAAATCCGATAGCACGTACAATAAATAACGAAATGTACGGGACAACCGAAGTATCATTTTCAATTGGCGATAACTCTTTCACTATCCAGTTATATATAACAGAGGCATCTATCAGTGGACCAGGCCAGTTTTTGTTATTTACTGTAATCATTTTATTTTCATTTTTTGGCTTTACACTGTTTTTACTGCTGATTTTTGGACAAAAAACAAACTTCAGATTAAGTGATGAAGAAAAAATGACGCAACTAATTAAAAAGGGTGAAAGCGAATCGCTTGAATTTAAGTCTAGCTTGCGGTGGGACTATAAAAATAACGATTTAAATAAGGACTTAGAAAAAGTAATTATTAAATCAATAGCAGCCTTTTCAAATTCTAACGGGGGAAAATTATTAATTGGAGTCCAAGATGATGGCACGATACTTGGCCTAGAAAAAGATTACGCAACCCTTAAAAGCGCCGATGCAGATTACTTTGAATTACACCTTAGAAATCTCATTGATAAAGAGTTTGGGAAAGACTTTTGTGCCAGCCAAGTAAAGTGTAGCTTTACAACAATTGAAAATACTGAGATTGCTTGCATTTCCATAAAAGAAAGTGATGATCCAGTATACGTACATATCGAAAACAAGGGTGAAGCCTTTTATGTGAGATCAGGAAACTCATCAAGAAAAATTGAAAACTTAAGCGAACTGATGCGCTATGTGAAAAAGAGGTTTTAATGAACTTTGTTGCAATTGACTTTGAAACAGCAAATTTTGACAAAAACAGCGCTTGTTCGGTAGGATTAATTCGCTATGTAAATGGGCAAATAACTGATGAATTATATACGCTAATAAAGCCGCCAACAAACTATTTTGTACCACGCTTTATAGATATTCACGGAATAACTCCGAATATGACCCAAAAAGAACCCTACTTTGACAAAATTTGGGTTGAAAAAATAGTACCTTTTCTCAACAATGAACCAAACAATGACGAAGCAAGCCCTTTTGTAGCTCATAACGCTGGCTTTGATATGAGCGTTCTAAAAGGTTGCTTAAATCACTTTGAACTGAGTATTCCAAAGCGAAAAAGCATTTGCACGGTACAAGTCGCTCGAAAGGTTTGGCGACACCTACCCAAACATAACCTACCCTACCTTGCAGAGCATTTTAACATAACTTACGATGCACACAATGCACTATCAGATGCACACACATGCGCAAAACTCTTTATGATGGCAGCAGCCGAAAATGATGCTACAACAACGCAAGAACTACTAAAAAAAATAAAGGTTTTATCAAAGCCACTTAGCAATTAATTTCACACAAATTCTAGAACTGTGGTATAATTAATCTATACGACATTAGTGGAGGCTTATATGAAAAAACTTTCTATTCTTTGGACAAATGACAACATTGACACTGCTCAAAAAATGGTGCTGATGTATTCAACAAATGCAAAGCTAAAAAATTGGTGGG
>CAYJHL010000150.1:0-4647 GCA_964369585.1 uncultured Treponemataceae bacterium
TTATTTAAGCAAATTGATCCAACACTTATTTGTTCACCAGTTGATTCAGACTTACCTTCGCATCTTCGTAAAACAGCTTTCACCCTCGAAATCATTTCCATAACTGCGATAGGCTTTGAAATATAGTCATCTGCACCTAAATCTAAGCCTTTTATTTTATCAAATTCACTTGTTTTAGCTGTAATCATAATTACAGGTATGTTCTTTGTTTGTGCATTTTATCAAGTAAAATCATCTCCGGTATTGTCTCAGTAAGTCGTTTTTCAAGTTCTTCAGCATTTGCGCACCCCAAAACATCAAAACCAGCTGTCTTTAAGGCGTACATTATTAATTCTTGAATGTTTGCTTCATCTTCTACACAATATATCATTAGTCTTCTCTTCTGTGTTTACCTGTAATTGAGAATTCCACCCACTCTGCAATATTTGTGGCGTGGTCACCAATTCTTTCAAAATACTTAGCTATCATTAATAAAAACATAGCATTTTCAACTTCTTGATTATTTTCTTTTACAATTGAAATAATGTCTAGTTTCATTGCATCAAAAAGATCATCTATAACATTATCGTATGTTATTACTTCTTCACACACATCTATATCATTTTTAACATAAGCATCAATGATGTCACTTACCATTTTTGTTGTTGCATCTGCTAAAGATTGTATATGTGAAATATTTTTATAATTTGATAAATCATTATTTAAGGCAATTTCTGCAATATCTCTTGCTTGATCCCCTATTCGCTCTAAGTCAGTAAGCATTTTTAATGTAGCAGAAATTTTTCGTAAGTCTCTAGCAACAGGATGCTGTTTCATGAGAAAGGTAAGACATAAATCTTCAATTTCACGCTCTTTAATGTTTATGGTTCCCTCAAGTGTTATTGCTTCTTGAGCACTCTTTTCGTCGTTATGCAATAATGCATGCGCTGCTCTGTCAATTGCCTTTTCGCAAAGATTTCCCATCAAAATGACTTCTTTGTGAAGCGCAGTTATTTCATTATCTATTAGGCTTCTCATTATCCAAATCTCCCTGTAATGTAGTCTTCTGTAGCTTTTTCTTTTGGAAGAGAAAAAAGCTCTTTCGTTTCATTGAACTCTACTAAGTCCCCAAGTAAAAAGAAACCTGTATTATCAGAAACACGTAATGCTTGTTGCATATTATGAGTTACTATAGCTATAGTATAATCTTCTTTAAGCTTTAATACAAGTTCTTCTATTTTTGAAGTTGATATTGGGTCTAAAGCAGAAGTTGGTTCATCCATTAAAAGCACTTCAGGATTTACAGCTAAGGCACGAGCAATACAAATACGTTGTTGTTGCCCCCCAGATAAGCTTAACGCAGATTTTCTTAAAGTATCTTTTGTTTCAGACCAAATAGCTGCATCACGCAAGCTTTTTTCTACGATGTCATCAAGCATTGACTTTTTTTTAATTCCATGAGTTCTTGGACCATATGCAATGTTATCATATATGCTCATTGGAAATGGATTTGGTTTTTGAAAAACCATTCCTACTCTTTTTCTAAGGCTATTTATGTTAAGATCGTTGTAAATATTTTCATTATCTAAGTAAAAATCCCCCTCAATTTTGCAACCAGGAATAAGATCATTCATTCTATTTATGCTTTTCAACAATGTAGATTTACCACAACCTGAAGGCCCTATAAAAGCAGTTACCTTGTTTTTCATAATATCTAATGTTACACCTTTTAATGCATGTGCATCACCATAATATACATGTGCGTCTTTTATTGATATTTTCATTTTTTATCCTTCACTTTTATTTGATTGAACCATTTTTTTTGCAATATATGCAGAAAACATGTTCATCCCTACAACTATAATTAGGAGAATAGTTGCCGTAGCATACGCTTGATTTACGAATAATCCTTCCGATGTAAGCATATACATATGTATAGACAAAGTTCGTCCTGTTGAAAAAATATTTCCAACATTAGGTGAAGTTCCAGCTGTATACAACAAACATGCTGTTTCACCTACTACACGACCTATTGCTAAAATTATCCCAGCCAAAATTCCATTAATTGCTGATGGTAATACAATAACAAAAATTGTCCTTAACTTCCCTGCACCTAAACCAAAGCTTGCTTCACGATATTCCATTGGAACAGACTTTAAAGCTTCTTCTGTTGAACGAATAATAAGAGGAAGAATCATAATGGAGATAGTAAAAATTCCTGCAAGTAAAGACATACCCATGCCTAAAAAGACAACAAAAAATATACTACCAAAAAGACCGTAAATTATTGAAGGAATTCCTGCTAAGGTTTCAGTTGTCAATCTAATGATATGTACAAATTTGCTTTCAGCTCTGGAATACTCAACAAGGTATATTGCCGTAAAAATTCCAAAAATTGCTGCTAAAGTAACACTTAATAGTGTTAAAATAAATGTATTAACTACAGCCGGAACAAGCGATACGTTATCCGACGTATATTCTAAATTAAAAATTGATGGACGATTATTAAAAAGTTTTGATATTTCGTCAATAATTGGACCAATACCAGAAAAAAGAACATATCCAATAATAAAAACTACGGTTCCAATTGTAATAACAGCGGATAGGTTTACTAAACTTCGCAAAAATCTAGATGTGTGCTCTTGCCTCATAGACTGCTTACCTTATTCTTTATAAGTGAAAAACTCATGTTTATAAGCAATATAAACACAAACAATACTACGCCTGTTGCAACTAGGGCTTCTTCATGTAATCCTGCTGCATATTTCATTTCAATAACAACGTTAGCAGTCATTGTTCTAATACCCTTTAGAATATCTCCAGTCAGTCTTGGCTGATTTCCTGCAATCATAATTACAGCCATGGTTTCACCAATTACACGTCCAATTCCTAATACTACAGAAGCAAGTATGCCAGACTTCGCTGCAGGAACTACTACGCGGAAAACACTACGCTCATGTGTTGCACCCAAGGCTCTAGAGTTTTCATATAATGCTGAAGGTACTGCTTTTATTGCTGATTCACTTATGGTAATAATTGTTGGTAAAATCATTATTGCTAAGAGAATTGATGCTGATAAAATACTATTACCATTTCCACCGATGTAATTTCTTACGAAAGGAACTAGTACTGTCATACCAAAAAAACCATAAATTATTGATGGTATTCCAGAAAGGAGATCAATAGATGGCTTTAACCAAGTATAAATAAACTTGGGACAAAAATATGTCATATATACAGCAGTCATAATACCGATAGGAACACCCATGACAATAGCAAGGGCCGTAATGTACAAACTCCCCACAATCATGGGGAATATTCCGTACATATCGCTTGTTGGTTTCCAGTTCATACCGAAAAGGAAATCAACAATGCCGATTTTTCCCATAGCAGGCAAGCCATTTGCGAATAAAAACACACAAATGAAAAGCACTGCTATGATTGATATTAATGCTGTAAGTAAAAATAGTTTTTCAAAAACTTTTTCCTTAATTTGCATTACGTATCCTTATTGAACTTCAGAATAACTTGTTACATTACCTAGGAAGATTTCTTTTACTGTATCTAATGCAAGGTTATCAAGCATATTTTCGTTGTTAACTACAACTGCAATACCATCTTGAGCTATTTCCATTCCATTAATTTGAGCTTTTTCAGAATCTTTTAGATTTCGACTTGCCATTCCAATTTCAAATGTACCATCGATTGCCCCTTTAACTCCAGCACTAGAACCAATACCTTCAATATTTATTGTTACATTAGGGTTTCTTTGTTTGTAAGCTTCTGCAATTTTTTCCATCAAAGGGTATACAGAAGTTGAACCACCAATTGCTAGTGTTCCAGCATCCATTCCACCTGAATATGCTCCATTTTCGTATAGCGGTATAAATCCTTCTTCTGTTGCAATAGCTTGACCTTCATCACTTTGAATGAAGTCAATAAAATCTACTGCTAATGCAGAGAGGTTGTCTCCGTATGCAATATTAAATGGACGAGCTACTTTGTAGCTACCAGATTGAATGTTAGCAACTGTTGGTGCAACACCATCAATTGAAATTCCTTTTACAGTATCATTGAGTGAACCTAATGATATGTATCCAATCGCATTTTTGTCATTTTGAACAGCAGTTATTACCTTTCCTGTCCCATCGTGAACGATTGCATCCAAACTTGTGTTGTCACTTCCGCCCTCATCTAATCCTACGATTTCAACAAATGCTCCACGTGTTCCTGACCCTTCTTCTCGTGTGATTACTGAGATAGTGTCATTGTCAGCTTTACCGCCAGCAAAAACTGTTGTTGCAACCATTGCAACTAATGCTCCTAAAAGAACCTTTTTCATAATTTCTCCCTTAGAACCTCAATTGTTGAGTGTTCTGTGTTAAATTTGTGCTTCACTCCTTTTAGTGCCGCACCATCTTGCAGATACTATAGTTTTATCATGTAAAATCTAAAAGCATCTTAATGTAAAATCTATGTAAAATACGTAAAAAATCGCATCCATGCGATTTTTTACTATCGAGTTTCAGCAAAGCTGAAACATCGTATTCCTATTTAATTTAGTGCCGTCCTTGGCACGACTTTTTAGGTCTTCTAGTTTTACTTAGTAAATATCCATGCGATTTTTTACTATCGAGTTTCAGCAAAGCTGAAACATCGTATTCCTAT
>CAYJHL010000151.1:0-4630 GCA_964369585.1 uncultured Treponemataceae bacterium
ACGGCGACCAAGTATGTCCTGCACGCTGGAAACCAGGTGCAAGCACACTTAAACCTGGCATGGACTTGGTTGGTAAGTTGTAAAAAAATATCCGCAGATTACGCAGATTACGCAGATTTTTAAAATTGCGAATAAAAAGCCTTTTTGGATTTACCAAAAAGGCTTTTTTTATGATTAGGCGTATTAGTAATTGATAAATATTGCGAAGGGCAATTTCTACAGAGGTCGTTAACTATTGCAGTAAATTAGAAGATTTTCATATCTGTTAAAAGAAAAAAAGCGTGCTGGAAAAAGAAAAACTACTACTATTAAGTAAAATATCAAAATCCTAAAAATAGTAATCCTATAAATCTGCGGAATCTGCGGATACCCTATTTAGTTTAGTATTTTCGCTTGCAGTATTCTCTGCAATACTGTATAGTAACATATGATTGAAAGTATAGATGAACAAACTCGAAAATATCGATTAGGCCTTTTTTTTACCTTGGTTGCCGTTGTTGCGCTAGGAAACGGATTTAGTGATGCAATTTATGGAAACTTTTTTAAAGATGCATATAATGTAACAGCTCAACAAAGGGCTTTTATAGAATTCCCGCGTGAATTACCAGGAATTCTCTGTGTTGTTATTATTTCGGCTCTATCTTTTTTAGGCGATGTAAAAATTGCAGTAATAGCACAAGTTCTAGCCTTTGCAGGCCTTACGGTACTTGGCGTGACAAGTCCTTCTTTTGCAATAATGTGTTTTTTCTTATTTATAAACTCGCTAGGTATGCACTTATTTATGCCATTACAGGATTCTATAGGGATGTCCTTAGCTCGAGAGGGGCAGGTTGGGCGTAGAGTAGGGCAATACAAGAGTTTGCAAGTTTTTTGCTCTATGATTGCAGGAATTTTTGTTTTTGTTGGTTTTAGAAGTGATGTCTTTACCTTTATGACAACAATAAAACCGGTATTTTTAACGGGAGCTTTCTTTTTTGCTATAGCTATTATCGTTTCAATCATGCTAGCCGTTTCTCTTTCTAAAACACATCCAAAAATTGAAAAAAAGAAGTTTAGAATTCTTTTTAGAAAAGAGTACAAGCTATATTATATTCTTACTACACTTCATGGAGTTCAAAAACAAATTGCCTACGTGTTTGGTGCTTGGGTTTTAATAGACCTTTTAAGTAAGGGTGCAGATGTTATGTCTCTTTTAATTATTGCATCGAGCTTTGTAGGAATTTTTTTTATGCAAAAATTAGGCTCTTGGATAGATAAGCTTGGCGTAAAAAAAATGATGTATCTCGATGCACTCACTTTTATATTTATTTACCTTTTGTATGGTTTTGTGGTGTGGGGCATTACTGACAAGTTCTTCCCAGATACAGGATGGACGGTGTGGGTTGTATACTCGCTGTTTATTTTGGATAGGCTTTCGATGAATATTGGGGTTGTAAAATCGGTGTACATAAAGCAGATTGCATTAAGAAGTGAAGACATAGGCCCTACACTTTCTACAGGGATTAGTTTAGATCATATTGTCTCAATTATTGCAGCTCAAATTAGTGGATTTATATGGATGACTCTAGGCCCTGAATGGGTTTTCTTTATAGCAGCATTTTTATCGCTAGGGAATTTGATAGTAGCGTACAAAGTGGAAGATAATTAGGTAATTAATAATTAATAATTAATAATGCATAATTAATATTAAGAAACTACAAAACTATAAAAATTTTTCTCTCTACCACTATAAAATTTTGAACAATAGATTTACATTGCTCCATTAAAATTAGTGGTAAACAGAATAGTTTCAAAATAATTAGATTCCCTATTAATTATTAATTGTTACTTATTAATTATACAGAGTAGTATACCGAGAAAAAGTGCATAATGCTTCCTGCCAGTACGAATAAGTGCCAAATTGGGTGCATCCATTTTACTTTTTTCATTGCATAAAATATAACACCGAGCGTATAGGCAACTCCACCAAGAAGTAAAAATACGAGGCTAATTGAAGGTATTGCTTCTTTCATTGGTTTGTAAGCAAACACTATAAGCCATCCCATAGCAATGTAAGTAAGAAGTGAAATTATACGTATTTTTTTTCCAAAAATTGAATACATGGTTATACCAACAATAGCCAAGCCCCAGATAATTCCAAATAAGGTCCATCCTGTTGGCCCATTAAGTGATGCTATACAAAAGGGCGTATAGGTTCCAGCTATTAGTAGGTAAATAGCACAATGGTCAAAAATTGCGAAAACAGCCTTTGCTTTCGGTGGGGTGAGAGCATGGTAGAGTGTTGACATCATGTAAAGAATTACAAGTGTTGCTCCGAAAATACTCCAGCTAACAACATATTCTCCCATTAGATTTGATGGAGCATACATTACTGCTCTAACGATAAGGAGAACAAGTGCTGCTACTGCTAATCCTGCTCCAATTCCATGTGTTACCGAATTAAATATTTCTTCGCCGGTCGAATATATTTTTGGAACATTTTCCCATTTTTTTTGCTCTTCTATTTTTGCTTCTTCTTTAGAGAGGCGTTTAGTTTCTTTTCTTTTTATTTTTTCTATGGCTTTTTGGTCTGCGTCTGCACTTAACTGCATTTTCATTTCGTACTTAGTACGAGCGATGTCGTTTTTTGCCTGGCGTTTTATGTTTTCGATTTTTACTAAATGTTCTTCTCGAATTTCGCCTCTTGTTTTAATTTCCATAAGTATTGTATCCTTCTATACTTATTAGACCAATATACTTTGAAAAAGTTGCAAAAATTTGAAAAAAACTAAAAAAAGGTATCTATAATAATTTTTATACAGAGCCCGAGAGCTACAATTGCGATTACTGGGCGTACAAAAGCTGAGCCTATTTTTATTGCGAGACGAGAACCCAAAAAGTTTCCTGCTATGGCACAAAATGCTGCTGGAATTGCGAGTGCAAATACAACTTTTCCGCCTATTATAAAAGTAATAGCACTGGCAAGGTTTGAGGCAAGGTTTACAACCTTTGCTGTTCCAGATCCTTCAACTAAGTCTATATGCATTAGCCCTGCAAAAATCAGTATTAAGAACATACCTGTTCCCGGTCCAAAGAACCCATCATATGCACCAATTATAAATCCTGTCATAAGTGAAAGAACGATAACTCTCTTTTTTGATAATGGGGTGATGTTTGTTGCTCTACCAAATGTCCTATGTGTAAGAGTAAATATTGCTACAACGGGGAGTATAATTAATAGGCTTAGTTGTAATGCTGTTGCTGATAGATGTAGTGCCAATAAGGTTCCAAGGTAGGATCCTGGAAGAGCAGCCAGGGCTCCAAATAGGGCGACTCTAATATTCATTTTTCCATTTTTAAAGTAATTTACAGCAGCAATGATGGTTCCGATGCATGCCGAAAATTTATTAGTGCCATAGGCATTATGGATGGGGAGGCCTGCAAAAAGATATGCTGGTATAGAAATAAGCCCCCCTCCTCCTGCAATGGAATCTACAAATCCTGCTAAAAAGACAAGAGGGCATACAATTGCGAGTGTTACTTCATATGAAAAATCCATGTGTCAGAGTTCCTAAAAGTATTACGATTTTTTCTTGATTAATTTTTGGCGTCTAATTTCGTAGAGAAGAACACCTGCTGCAACTGAAACATTTAAGCTATCAAGTTTTCCACATGTTGGAACAGATATAACTGAATCACATTTTTCGGCTAAGAGCCTACTGATACCAGAACCTTCGCTTCCTAATACTATTGCGGTATTTCCTGTTAGGTTTAATTCATGTGATGGGGTGCCATCGGCACTAGCTGCATAGGTCCAAAAATTTAATCCTTGTAATTTTTCGATTACTCGAACAAGGTTTGTAACAATAGAAATAGGAACCCAGCTTGAAGCGCCAGCACTGCTACGTGCTACAACATCTCCAACAAAAACACTTCCGTGTTCTGGAATTACAACTAAATCAGCTCCTAGTTGATCGCAGCTTCTAATAATAGCTCCTACGTTATGAGGATCAGTAATACCGTCAAGAAGAATGATTGTTGCGCCCTCTTTTTTCTTTGATGTTAACTCTGCAATAAAAGAGTCAAACTCAACAAGATTTTGCGCTTTTTGAACATCCTCATTTTTGAAGACAAGAACAAGCCCACGATGATCTCGAGAAGTTTCATGTAAATCTGAAACCATGATATCAAGTTCTTTTTCTGTTTTCTCAAATGATGCTACACCGAGTTCTTTAGCGTGTGCTAATATTTTTTTAACTCTAGGTCCAGCTTTCGCATAACAGAGTTCTACATCATTTGGAGTTGCTGATTTTTTATTAAGAAGGCGGAGTTGCTCTTCTATGGCATGAAAGCCTGTTAATACATTCATAGTTTGTTACGCTCTTTTATCGACCGCAACATTGTTTGTATTTTTTGCCTGAAGCACACGGGCATGGATCGTTTCGCCCAACCTTTGCTCCCTCTCTCACAACTGTTGTAGGTGTAATTGTTCCGTATGAGTAGTACCACTGGCCATCTTTTTTTTCAAAATTTGCTCTTTCTTTGTGTACTTCTTTTAATCCCTTTTGACGGTAGGTTGCTGTAAACTCTACAATTCCAGTTGTATCATTTTCTGAACCTTTTTCTGTTCGTAAAATTGAAAGTCCGAGCC
>CAYJHL010000152.1:0-4630 GCA_964369585.1 uncultured Treponemataceae bacterium
TTGTTTTAGCTTTATTAAATTTATTTAAACAATCGGTTAGAGGTCCTGTTGTTGCTCTTATGCCTGATGTTGTACCACCAGAATATCGTTCTCAAGGTAATGGTGTAATTAATACCATGGGAAACATAGCAGGTATTGTTGGTACTCTTTTTTTAGCTAGGCTTATGGATATTGATATTGTGCTGCCTATTTTAGGAAGCACAAAAGATGCTTTATCATTTCCTGTTGCAGGGCTTTTAGTTCTTTTGGCAGCCGTTATGCTATTAGTTTTTGTAAAAGAAAATAAATCAGCTGGATACGTTCAAAACTCAAGTGAGGACGAAGGTGAAAAAGAGGAAAAGGTTCCTTTTTTAATGAGCTTATCACTTGTACTAAAAGGCACTTCACAAAAAGACGGCGAAAAAGCAGATCGAAGTTCATTTTTTGTATTGTTGTCACTTTTTTTATGGTTTATGGCATACCAAGGATTAGTTCCGTATGTTGCAGAATACAGTATTTTAACCTTTAATATCTCTATGGGTAGTGGTGCTTTTGCTGCGGGTATGGTAGCAATCGCATCTGCCATATTTGCAATTCCTATGGGGTATGCTGCTAACAAGTGGGGCAGAAAACGCATGATTCGTCTTTCGCTTCTTGGTGTAATTGCCGTTCTTATTGCACAATTTATTTTTGCTGAACTTGTTATGCGCTTAGGATTACAAGGTGGACATCTTGTATATATCTTTTGGGCATTAATGTTCTGTTTTGGTATTTTTTGGATTTGTATTGTTGCAAACTCGTTTCCAATGCTTTGGCAAATGGCAGGTTTTGCAAGAATTGGTCTTTATACTGGACTCTACTATACGTTTTCACAAGCAGCCGCTATTTTAGCACCATTTTGTGGTGGACTTATTATTGATTTAGTAAGCTACCGTGGCATTTTTATTTATGGTGCAGTCTTTTTCGTTCTTGCATTTATTACCATGGGCTTTGTAACAAGTGGGGAAAAAACAGACGGGGCAGAAAAGTAGTTCCATTAGGAATTGTTAAGAATACCCTTATGAAGGTATAAGCGTATTCTTAATGTGATATGCTCTCATATAAACACATAAGACACATATTGTTACTATATTTTTGGTTGTTTTAAGAAACAGTGCTTGACTTTTTCTTTGCATGGGTATAATATCAGCTTATAACATAAAGTTAAAGATTTGGTTAGGGTGTTTTTTTCTTATAGGAAAAAACTACAAAGTCATCTGCTAATAATACATACCACATACAAAGTTGTAGTTTTTTTCATTTTCTACTTTATATCACAACCTTCCGGAGAGGAATGTGAAAAAAAACAACAAAGTGCAATTATGGATTTCCATCATTTTCGGTACTGTTGCTATACTTATTGGTCTCATAGTAACGTGGTTTAGAATTTCTGCTCAAGAGGCAATAGCTACATCTCGACAAAACGAAATGTTAGAGGCCATAACAAAAATGGAAACACTTTTAGAGGCTGATATTCTAGAAAAAGAAAGTGATTTATCGCTTCTAGCTACATATATTTCTAATTTTGATGTCACTGCTGAATCTGCTTATAGCTTTTTCCAAACGCAATCACAGGTAAATGAATTTCATACACTCTACTTTGTTTCCCTCGATGGGCTTGGAGTATCTGCAAATAATGAGATATTTGACTTTTCAAACAATGTGACATTTCTAAATGCTCTTCAAAATGAATACTATATTAAAAAGCCGCATAAGGCAGAGTCAAGCTCTGAAATTGTTTTTGAGATTGCCGTACCTATAATGAAAGATGGTGTAGTATCAGCTGTGCTGCTTAGCGAGTGTGCTAAAGATAATTTTTTTGAGAACATAATAAATACTTTTTATGGCTGTAGTGATGCGTATATAATTGGTAATGATCTTAGCTTTATTTACCCTCTCTGCGAAATAGATGGCGAAGCCCTGTCTAGTCCTAAAAAGGAAGAAATACTTCTCGCATATAATAATTACGAAGAATCTAAAAATAACCTTTTAAATGGAGTAAGCAGCAGTTTTATGTATGCAAACGAGGATACGGAAAAAGTTATGGTATATGCGCCTATTATTATGACAGATTGGGCACTATCAATAAGTATTGATTCTAATAGCTTAAACACGGAACTTGTAGGAACTATAAAAAAACTTGAAATTGCTTGCGTAGCAATATATTGGTTTTTAATTGGTTTAATAACTTATTCAACATACTACCATATTACTATTCAAAAACAGTTAAAAAAAGTCGCTTATTATGATCCTTTGACTGAGCTACCAAACTTACAGAAATTAAAATTACTGATGGCTGCCACTCTTAAACAAAATGTAGATTCACAGTATATGATTATAGTTTTTGACATTGAAAACTTTAAAGCTATAAATGAATTATATGGTTATGAAATAGGTGATCGCGTTTTAAAAACAGCAAAATCTTTTGGGCTGTCTCTTGGCGAAAAATCGTTAGTAGTCGCAAGAATTCACGATGATAAATTTGCAATGTTTGCAGGAAATAATCTCTTAGGTGACCTTGACGATTTGGCGAGAAAACGTATTGTATTTTATTTAAAAGCAGTGCCTGAAACATATGATTACCACATACATTTTAACTGTGGAAGGTACATCATAAAAAAAGGTGAAACAAACGTAGATGAAATAATTAGCAAAGTTTGTCTTGCACACAAAACGGTAAAAAATACAAAAGGTCAATTGCTATGTGATTATGATGATACTTTTACGTTAAAAGTGAAAAAAAATGCTGAAATATTAGCAAAGATGCGCTCGGCTCTTGAAAGAAAAGAGTATAAAGTATTTTTGCAACCAAAGTTTAGTGTAAAAGATAATAAACTTATTGGGGCCGAAGCTCTCGTTCGTTGGATTGAAGATGATGGGACAATGATTTTTCCAAATGATTTTATTCCTTTATTTGAAGGAAATGGTTTTATTGTAAAATTAGATATGTATATTCTCGAAGAAGTGTGTTTGAAAATTAGACAGTGGATGGATATAGGTTATAATAAACTGGTAGTTTCTGTTAACTGTTCAAGACAAAATTTAAATAATAAAAACTTTGTAGACAATATTACAGCCATTGCAGATAAGTATAAAGTGCCTCATGAGTTTATAGAAATTGAACTTACAGAATCTACAGCTGCTGAACATGAAAATATAATTGAAAAATTATTTAGTGATTTACACGATGCTGGTTTTAAGATTTCTATAGATGATTTTGGTTCGGGGTATTCTTCTCTTGGAATGCTAAAAAATCTAAAAGCGGATACTTTAAAGCTGGATAGAAGTTTCTTTATAGAAAACAAAGAAGAGCTTAGAGGTAATCATGTAGTTGAAAGGTTTATTGAATTAGCTCATGACTTAGATATGTACGTTGTGGCGGAAGGTATAGAAAGGGTGGAGCAAATAGAAGTTCTAAAAGAAATGAACTGTGATGCAGTACAAGGATATGTTCACTCAAAACCTATTTCAATACCTGACTTTGAAGAAAAATACAAAGAGTTATTACAATAACGTAGCTTCAATATTTCTATATTAACAAGTGTGAAGGTTAAAAAGACCTAACCGCTACAGACACTTATTGAAATAAGCATCTGTACGGATATGATCAATACTATTTTACTTCAATTGCACCATGGGGGCGAATGCTCATAGCATAGACAGGGCTTAATTCACCACTTGCTTTATCGTAGCCGAGTGCTTTTTCCATATATTCTGTATATTCTTCACGTAAGTTGTTTGGAATAAAAGCTTGAATAACGCCAGCAAAGCCACCGCCGTGAATACGGCATGCGCCAACACCTTTTTCTCTAATAAATATTTCAGTTAGGGCAAGACATACTGAAATAGATTGCTCTTTATCACAGTATTGTGGAACATACACATTTTGTAACCATTTCCAAGATGAGTTTCCAGAGTTGGTAATTAGTGATAAAAACTGTTGGAAATCGCCTTGTTTTAATGCAGCTACTTCCGAATCTACGCGGTCATTTTCTTCAATGAAGTGGACAGCTCTCATTACCGCTCTATCACCACATTCTTTCCTAATTTTCACAAGATTATTACTTATGTCTTTTAATGTTAAACCTCGAAGATTTTCTTGGCCTAATACTTTTGCAACAGAGCGCATTTCGTTTGGAATAGATGAGTATTCTGCAGAAAGATCCGCATGCCCTTTTCCAGTGTTCACAATCATAAGTGAATAGTTTTGTTTTGCAAAATCAAACGGGACCTTTTCTACAATAGGCTCTGAAGGGTTCTGAAAGTCCATTGCTACAAGACCACCTACAGCACATGCCATTTGGTCTAATAGTCCAGAAGCCTTATCCCAGTATTTGTTTTCTGCAAATTGTCCTATTGTTGCATATTTGCTTACTGGAATCGTACCATCATTAAAAAGTTTATCGAGTATAAGGCAAAGCATCATTTCAAAGGCAGCAGACGAACTCACCCCTGCTGCAGGTATTACGCTACTTGTTAAACAAGCATTAAAACCACCAACCTTATATCCGCGGTCTTTGAAACCCTGTACAATACCGCGAAGAAGGGCAGGGGAGCCTTTTTCATCCATGATACGCTCAGAACTGGTAATATCAATTATTATATCTTTGTT
>CAYJHL010000153.1:0-4610 GCA_964369585.1 uncultured Treponemataceae bacterium
CCTGCCAAAAGAAAACCCCCAAATAAAAGTATACACATAATACCAAACCACAAGCTATTAGTCAAGTAGATGAGTCATGTGTTAGGCAAATAAACTTGCCATGGATAAATATATTAAGATTTTTAAATCTTAATCCTTACAAAGGAAACACTTTAACAAACTCGTCAAGAATTGCTTCTGTAGAAGGGCTCGCATCAATATTTTTTAATAATCCTTTATTTTCATAAAAACTAATCAAAGGTGCAGTTTGAGAGTTATACACTTCCAGTCTATGAGTAATAGCTTCAGGTTTATCATCGTCACGAATTATTAGTTCATTGGAACATACATCACAAACCCCATCTTGTTTAGGTTTAATAAAATCAACATGATAGTTTTGCCCACAACTCTTACAAACTCGTCGACCCGAAAGTCTTTTAACAACATCTTCATCTTTGATGGAAAAGTTAACTACAGAATCAATATCAGAAATTGCGCACAAACCTTCTGCTTGTGCGATTGTTCGTGGAAAACCATCTAAAATAAAGCCATTTGCTACATCATCTTGCGACAGTCTGTCTTTCACAAGCTCAATTGTCAACTCATCGCTTACAAGAGCTCCTGAATCAATTATTGCTTTTACTTTTAAGCCTAAAGGACTTTTTGCCTTAATGGCTTCCCGAAATATAACACCAGTTGAAATATGTGGTACACCGTATTTCATAGACACAACTGCTGCTAAGGTTCCTTTACCTGCACCAGGAGGCCCTAAAAAAATGAATTTCATGCTCTCTCCTACTCGAACAAAGTTATTACTTTTTCGAGTAGGACTATATCATTTTATTAGGATTTTTGCAAGCACGTATAATGTTCTAAAATGCAAAAGCTTCAGCTTCAAGATCGGCTACGAGTGATTCTAAATACTCTTGATTTAGTTGGCTCATAACGCTTTCTAGATGCGTTGGAGAAAAATAAAGTCGCAGCACAGGTGAATAAACACTAGAATTCTTTTTATCTTTTGTTTTATCTACCAAGAGCTCAAAATATGGTCTATTTTTCTCTAAATATTTGTAATTAGTTTGAAATACCGTTGTATTGTTTCTAGCTGCACTTGCAACACCCCATGAAACAGACATAGAGCCTTCATTAAAATAGTTTTTCCTATTAGGTTCTCGCTCTGCAAGTGCTGATTTGTCTCCATCAGAATAAGCTGTGTACGCACTTGCATACATTTCAATTCCCTGAGCTACTTCTTGCCGATCATTTCCTTCAAATAGTAATACATACGATGTCATTCCATCTCTTAGATACATCTCAACAACATTTGTGCGAGGGATGAAGTACACTTCAACTTCTGTAGGAACAAGGTTCCCCATTGATTCTCTAATGCATATAATATTTTCAAGCTGAATTGGCCCATAATCACCAATAAAATTAGGATCTACTACTTCTTCTTTTGGTGCACTTGTACACGAAATAAAGAACATCGAAGACATAGCCAACACAAGGAAAAAACAACTATTTAATTTCATCAAATTTACTCCAAATCAAAACATAAACACAAGTATATATGTGTAAAAGTATTGTATAAGGTTTTTCTGTATTTGACAAGCATAAAATATAATGTATGTGCGTTTAGAAAGAAAAATCGGGGACTTTATTGACAATACAGCTCATTTTTCGTATATTTACTAGGTAGAAATTACTAATTTAAATAATTTCCTTTGGAGGATTACACATGAAAATTACACCATTAGCAGACAGAGTGCTAGTACAAGTTGAAAAAACAGAATCAAAAACAGCAAGCGGGATTATTATACCTGATACAGCCCAAGAAAAAACACAAATTGCAGTAGTTATTGCAGTTGGTGATGATTCTGAAAAAATTAAAGTAAAAGAAAAAATGAGAGTTATGTATGATAAATATGCAGGAACTCAAATTAAACTTGATGGCGAAGACTGTCTTATTCTTAAAGCAGAAGATATTATTGCCATTATTGAGTAGAAAACACAATGCTCTTTTTGAAGAACTACCCCTTTGCGTGTAGTTCTTTTTTTTATTCATCCACAGATTACACAGATTTATAGGATTTTTATTGGAAAAGGGTACAGGAATTTTAACAAAATATTAAGGATAAATACATACCAAAACTATAAATAGTTTTGACTCATAGCTTTTTAGTGGTATACGTAATAAACTTTAAACACTCAAAAATATAATCTGTGTAATCTGTGGTTATACAATGACCAATCTTAGTGGTAGCTGTTATAGACTAAAAAAAAAGGTTTTTGCCTCGAAAGACAAAAACCAAATATATAAACAGGGTTTATAAAATCTATTTGAAAAGCTCATCACTTCACAAACAATTTTGACTAAGCACCAATTCAAACCCTGCACAGGTGCAAAAAAAAGAGTTCATCTAAATGATGAACTCTACGGGAGTGACGGGGCTCGAACCCGCGATCTTCGGCTTGACAGGCCGACGCGATAACCAGCTTCGCTACACCCCCAGTTCAGATAATATATCAAATTATAATAAATGTGTCAATACTCTGCACAATAAAAAATGTATTTTTTTATTGTTTTCGTAAAAAAATAACCTTATCTTTTTCAGCTTCAAATAACAAACCTGCTTTTTTTGCACATTCTTCTATAGATATATGCGAATAAAAACTTACATGTGTACTATCTTCTTTGTACCACCATTTATTAAATTCATCAATACTTTGTGGTGCTATTTGAGTTTTTATTGCAATAAGTCCATTTTTTGCAGCAGCTTTTGCCAGTCCATCAAAACCTTCTTGTGGTTTTTCAAAATGCTCTACAACCTCAAGGCAAAATACTATATCGGCACCGCCCTCAAAAAAGGTACCACTAGGATAAAAAAAAGGATCCCAATGCTTTATTTTTACATCATCAACAAATGCAAATTTTTGATTTTGTTCATTTAATAGTTCTACCAATGCAGGATAGGGGCCAGACCCATAATCGAAAAGCTTTTTTATATTAAAGGCCCCTTGCGTTTCACGCTCGTAAGAAAATACTGTTTCGAGAAACTTATTAAGATATGCTCTGTATCCATTTGCATCACTACGAGGACCTAGTTCATTAGAATGTAGTAAGTATCGCTCTCGTTGTTTAGATTCACAATCAAACGATTCTTTATGAACAAAAAAACCTCCACAACCCTGCTCGCCCGATACTGAACAGTATAAAAAACGCCGAATGTTAACGAACTCTATTATATTTGAATTTCCACAAAAAGGGCACTCCATCGCATATCTCCATTACAAACATATTGTATCACAAAAAAAAGAAAAAATACTATAAAAAAAAGTAAAGATATTCTAGTTACGCTCCGATAAAATAAAAGAGAGCTTTATAGTTGTAACTCTTCGTTGAAGAAAGTTCAGTAAAAGCAATCTATGTGAGATTAAAGACAGTATTTAAATCCTGTTTTTATACAAACACAAAAGGATAACAGGGAGTTATTCTAACACAATTCCATGGAGGAATCTTATGATTATTAATCACAACATGTCAGCAATGTACGCAAACCGTACTCTCGGTGTAACCAACCTAGCTCAGTCTAAGGACATGGAAAAACTTTCATCTGGTGAAAGAATTAACAGAGCTGGTGATGATGCTTCAGGTCTAGCAGTTTCAGAAAAAATGCGCGCTCAAATTCGTGGTTTGAACAAAGCATCAGAAAACGCAGCAAACGGTATCAGTTTTATCCAAACAACTGAAGGTTACTTGCAAGAAACAACAGACGTAATGCAACGCATCCGTGAGCTTGCAGTACAAGCTTCCAATGGTATTTACAGTGATGAAGATCGTATGCAAATTCAAGTTGAAGTATCTCAGCTTGTAGCTGAAGTAGATCGTGTTGCAAGTCATGCTCAATTCAATGGTATGAATATGTTAACAGGACGCTTCGCTCGACAAACTGGTGAAAACACTGTTACAGCTTCTATGTGGCTCCACATTGGTGCAAACATGGATCAACGTATGCAAGTTTTCATTGGTACAATGACAGCTACAGCAGTTGGTGTACGTGAAATGGGTACAGAACAAGTTATGTCAATTGCTACACCAGATGAAGCTAACCGCTCAATTGGTATGATTGATGAAGGTCTTAAAAAGATCAACAAACAAAGAGCTGACCTTGGTGCATACCAAAACAGGCTAACAATGGCAATCGAAGGTATTGACATTGCTGCAGAAAACTTACAAGCAGCAGAATCAACTATCCGTGACACCGATATGGCATCACAAATGGTTGACTTCACTAAAAACCGTATCTTAGCACAAGCAGGAACAGCAATGTTGGCTCAAGCTAATGCTACAACACAAAACGTATTATCATTATTACAATAATGATAATTTAAGGCTTGCAGGATTTTAGGAAATATGTTATACTAACCTTAGGTTAGAAGGCATTGTTTCCTAAACCTGTGTGCACTTTTTTAGAGTGCGCGTTTTGTGGGTTTTATATTCACAAAACAGAGAAAATTGACAGCAACCTCTTATGTTAAACGTAACAATAGAGACGGTTGTGACTAGCGCAACAACGAACCGGTGGGAGCCGGTTTTTGGTGTTGGTCCAACAGTTCCTATTGTGGGTCTA
>CAYJHL010000154.1:0-4603 GCA_964369585.1 uncultured Treponemataceae bacterium
TAGAATCACTCGAAGTGGATGAGCTTATTGTGGCGTGTCAAAGCTGCTTTAAAACTATGAGTTTAAATGAAAACATCAAAGTTATATCATTGTGGTCACTATTTCCTCAAATTGGACTACCTAAAGACTTAATAGGCAAAGCAAAGCATAGCGATATTGTTTTTTCTATGCATGATTCATGTTCAGTTAGGCCATATACAGACATCCACGACGGCATTCGATGGATAATGAAAGAACTTGGTTATAACACAGTTGAGCCTGAGAAAACACGGGAAACAACCCGCTGCTGTGGCTTCGGAGGAATGGTTGTTCCAGCAAATCCTGAAATGGCCAAGAAAGTAATGCAACGACGAGTAGGAGATTTTCCAACAGAATACGTTGTAAGCTATTGCGCTGCATGTAGACAATCCATGCTCCTTGGAGGAGCAAAATCATGGCACATTCTCGACCTAATGTGGGGAGAAGTAATCGAAAAGACATCAAAGCCACCAAAAGATACATTATCTCAAACTCTTACAGCATGGAATAATCGATTTAAGACAAAAATTGGATTAAAAATATTACTTAATAAAAATAGGTAAAAGACATGATGTATTACTGTGATTTCCAAACAAGAAGATTATTTTCAAATAACGCTTCCAGTTTTCCTTCATCATAGAGATATGATAGATACGAGCGAATGGTACTTCCTACTAATACATTCTGTGCAAAGGTCATAGTTAAATTATAATGGGTAAAAATTCTTTGAATAATGGTTTCAGTGCTTTTTGACTCATTGCATATTGAAAGTATAAAATCAATAATTTCATTCATTTTTGCAATATTTTTTTCGGCTAAGACTTCAATATTTTCACATACACTTCCATGCGAAGGCAAAAAATGCAATCCTTGCAAACATTTAATAGTATTTAAACTTTCAAATGTTTTTTTTACATCGCATAAAAAAACTACATGATATTTTTCAATAATTTCTTCTGTAGTAATTGCATCACCCAAAAACCATACCTTGTCACTTGTTTTTATACCTATATGCGAAAAAGCATGACCATCAAGTCGGATAATTTCCAAACCATCGGGGATTACATCATCTGTTAATTCTTTTGCATCGCTTTTTTTGGCAGCTAAAAACTTATGGCGTAAATCTTTATTTGGAAAGCCACCAAATAAATAGCTCGATTCAAGCTCTGGATGCAAAACAAACATTCTATCCACCCCAGCACAATAAATATTGCACCCTGTTTTCTCTTGTAAAAAGGCATTTCCCCCTATATGATCAGCGTGAGAATGACTATTTATAATCATTGAAAGATTCCAGTTTTTTTCTTGCAGCACCTTATACACACGCTTTGCAGCCCCTGTATCTAAACCGCTATCAAATAAACACACATTTTCATCGTCTATGCAATATATCCCAATTTTTGCAGGACTAGCAATATAAAAAGTCTTTTCTCCAACTTGAATAAGTTCGTACATTATAAATCCTTAAATTCCGTGTAAACTCGGCAGGATGCTGAAAAAGCAACAGACTTTTTCAACATCCTAGTCATTATCTTCCCAGCTAAATGTTTTGTTAAAGCGTTCGCACAATGGAGTGCCCTTCGTTAGAGCTTCCATAAAGTTTTCAATGAGCATAACAGCAATAGGAAGTGCTTCATTGTATCGCCGTTCCATTTCTGCATTTGTTTCAATACAGCGCTCATCCCCATCCATGCTAAATATCTGACTACTAAAAGCTTCATATTTACCAAATAATTTTAATAGAAAATAAACCATTTTACGTTTAAAAACCGAAGGAGCACAAAAAACATTATTAAAGAAAATCATCGACTTTAGGGCAATATTTATATCTTTTTCACTCGCAAGTGAATAAAAGGGAGCAATTGCTTTTGCATTTTTTTTACTTGAAACAATATGCGTAACAACAGAGCTACGAATTGGATTCTTCCCTTCTCTTACTAATAAATAACGGTCAAATTCTACTTCAAGCGTTCCATGAGTAAAATCTTTATCAGGGTGAGCTTGAGCCGTTCTTTCGACATAGCCATGCACACAAGTATCAAGCGCAAAATGAGTAACAAAACCAAGTGCATATGAAAGCATATCGCCATCATTATTACTATCCTTTACTACTTGCACACAGTGCTCAAAAAATGGTATAGCTTTTATTTCATGAAGGTCATACCCATAACTCCTAAGAGCTGTCTTTTTTAAAGGGTAATAATAAAATAATAAGTCAGAGCCATGACATCCAATATCATAAAGCTCTCGATACGTATTAATAGTTTCTTGTAAATTGTCTGGAAGGGTGTTAAGCACATCACGTGCGAACACATAGTGTGTGTAAGTAGAAGCCATTTATTTTTCTCCTTTTATAGTTCGACTATTTTACCATATTTGTCATTTTTCTCATAGCCCCTATTTACATAATGCCCACATTTTGATATATTCTTTTTTCTAACAAATGTGTAACTTTTTCAGTAGATATTTGTTAATAACATGAGAGGAATCTCATTGCTATAGTTTATAGCAAAAAGTTTAATAGTGTTTTATGTAAGGAGAAAAAATGTTAAACACACCTTTATTTACAGACTTTTTAAGTTTGTCACAACCACTAACCTTTGTGACTCTTATCTGTTTGATTGCTACTTTTGCAGTTATGAAATTACTTGAAAAGAAAAAAGTAGCCTTTTCAGTTCGAATGCTTGCCGGTTTAGGGTTTGGTGTTCTTTTAGGTATAGTTTTGCAAGCAATTGCAGGATTCCCTACACCAGAAGAAATAGCAGAGACACTATGGCTTCAAGAAACAGTTGTTTGGTACGGACTTTTTGGACGCGCTTTTGTGTCATTTATCAGAATGCTTGTTATTCCAATTATTTTAGTATCAATGATTCGTGTTATTATGAGCTTACAATCAGATTTTAATATCAAAGCTTTAGTTTCAAGATCTATTTTCTGGTTATTAGCAACAACAGGTATTGCTGCAATTGTAGGTATCGTACTTTCATTAATAGTAAACCTTGGCGGTAGTATTGCAGTTGAAGAATCAGCGAGAGCATCTAGAGATGTAAAAAACATTGTTGATGTTCTTATTGGTCTTATTCCTTCTAACCCAGTTGCAGCAATGGCTGGAGATAACGTTGTAGGTCTTGTAATATTCGCTTCAATGATTGGTTCTGCTGCTCGTTTCATGAGAACAAAAGAAAAATATAAGGCAACAATGGACTCATTTGCTGACCTTATTGAAGCATGTTACAGAATTGTAATGTCAATGGCTATGACTATTATTAAGTTTATGCCTTATGGTGTTATCGCTCTTATGTCAAGAACGCTTGCTTCTTACGGTATGTCAGCTTTAGCAGACGCTCTTAGCTTTATCATCATCGTATATGTTGCATCAATCATAATGATTCTTGTATATGTAGTACTTATTGCTGTACACGGACTAAATCCTATTACATTCTTAAGAAAATGTGGTTCAGCATGGCTCATGGCTTTCTCAAGTCGATCTTCTGTAGGATCTCTTCCTATGACAATTTCAACACTTGAAAATAGACTTGGTGTTAACAACGGAACAGCAAACTTCGTAGCTTCTTTAGGTTCAACAGCTGGTATGAACGGCTGTGCAGGATACTTCCCTGCAATGGTTGCAGTTCTTATTGGAACAGTAGCTGGCGTTCCAATGGATATTAGTTTCTTCATTATGGTTGTTATTGTTGCAATGCTCGGTTCACTAGGTATTGCTGGTATTCCAGGCTCTGCTACTATGGCAGCATCTATCATGCTTGCAGGTATTGGTCTTAGCGAATACTTTGGCTTCTTAGCTATTGTTTTAGCAATTGACCCAATTATTGACATGGCTCGTACTATGATTAACGTAGCAGGTGCAATGACTTCAGCGGTATGTACTGACAAAGAATTAGGTACACTCGATGTTGAAAAATTCCACGACATGAAAGCTATCATCGCAGATGATAGCGCAAACGTATAATCAATAAATATTCACAGGGGTAGTAGCACTACCCCTGTTTTCATTTTAAACATTACCTAATACTAGGAGAATATATGAATTTTATAATCATTGGCGGTAATGCCACAGGAATGTCTACCGCAACTCGGCTTCGAAAGAACATGAGCGATGCTTCTATTATTGTAATAGAAAAATCAGATATTGTTTCTTTTGGTGCATGTGGACTTCCCTACTATGTTGCAGATGAATTTTCTGACGAAAATGAACTCATTGCAAGAAGCGCAGAATCTTTTCAAAAAAGTAATATTGACTTAAAAATTAAACATGAAGCAATTAGTGTTAATGCAAGTGCAAAAACCGTACTTGTAAAAGACCTCACTTCAGGAAGCGAAACATCTTACCCATACGATTCGCTTCTTATATCTACCGGAGCTTTTCCATTTATACCAAAGCTACCAGGCATTGAACTTGAAAATGTTCACACACTTACAAAATTAAGTGATGGAAAAGAAATAAAATCAAAACTTGACAGTGTTAAGAATGTAGTAATCGTTGGAGCAGGATTTATTGGACTTGAAACAGCAGAAGCTATGCTACACGCTGGGAAAAAAGTAACCCTCATTGAAAAAATGCCAC
>CAYJHL010000155.1:0-4539 GCA_964369585.1 uncultured Treponemataceae bacterium
GGTGTTGAGCATAAATCAAAGTCGGCTCTTTTTGATATTGTAACTGAAACAATCAAGCCAGATGAAGGTGACGTTTACTGGGGACAAACATGTTCAAATGCATACCTTTCAATAGATAACTCAGAGTACTTCAAAAATGATATGAACATTACAGAATGGCTTCGCCAGTATTCACCAGAACAAGACGATGCCTACGTTCGTGGCTTCCTAGGTCGGATGCTTTTCTCCGGCGATGAGTCTCTAAAACCGGTAAAAGTTCTTTCTGGGGGCGAAAAGGTTCGCTGTATGCTTTCAAAGCTAATGCTTTCAGGCGCCAACGTGCTAATCCTCGATGAGCCAACAAACCACTTAGACCTTGAAGCAATTACGTCTCTCAATGAGGCACTCGCAGCTTTCCCTGGCGTAATCCTTTTTAATAGTCATGACCACGAGTTTATTTCATCTGTAGCAAACCGCATTGTTGAAATTACCCCGAATGGCGTAATTGACCGAATGATGAACTTCGAAGACTATCTTGTAGACGAGCAAGTTAAAGAGCTTCGAAAAGAATACTACGGCGTAAGCGGTAAAAAAGTTAAGTTTAATATTTAGTATTTTAGATGTGAAAACAGGCAACGAGGTTGCCTGTTTTTTTATTTTTTCATTTTCTTTTTTTCTTGTGCTGCATATATTGTAAGAGCTATAATAGTTAAAATATACGGAACTGTTCTAGTAATTTCGCCGGGAATATTTACGATTTGTAAGTTATTTGATAAAGCATCCGCAAAGCCAAAAAGTAGAGAAGCTAGCAAAGATAGTATTGGAGAGCCCTGTCCCATTGCTTCTGCCGCTAGAGCAATAAACCCTCTTCCTGCAATCATATCTTTTGTAAACATAGATAGGTATGCCATTGACATAAAAGCACCGCCAAACCCAGCAAGTGCACCACTTATCGTTAAAGCAATAAGGCGTATTTTTTTTACCGACTGTCCTGCAGTTATCATAGCTTCAGGTTCTTCACCACATGCGCGAATATATACACCTGTTTTTGTTCTTTTTAGAAATACATTAATTATAAATACCGAAAGAAGTGCCATGTATGTTAGTATGTTGTGACCAGAGATTATTGTTCCAATATATGGAATATTCTTGGCACCTGGAATCACTAGAGCTGGAAGTACTTTACTAGGCAATGAAGTTGAAACTCCTTTGTCGCCTGTCAGCAAAAATAAAATAAAAACTGTTAGACCACTTGCTAATAGATTAAGCGCAATACCAGTTAAAATAATATTTGTTTTCATATGAAGATGGAAGAAAGAAAGAATTCCTGAAAAAGCCATTCCAGAGAGGACTGCAATTAATAGCCCAAGGAAAGCACTTCCGGTATAGGCGCTACCAACAACTCCCATTAAAGAACTCATGAGCATTGTTCCTTCAATGCTGATATTAACTACCCCCGCTTTTTTAGAAATAAGGACTGCCATAGTAGCGAAGAGTATTGGTGTTGTTACACGAATTATAGAATTAATAAATTCAGGCGATATTAGTAATTGGAGTAGGTTATTCATGAGCGAGAGTTTCCTTTACAATTTGTTGTTGCTTCCATCGAGAAAAAAGTGCGGTTGATGTTACGAGCATTATCATAATAGCTTGAATTACCGAAATTAATTCGTTAGGTACATTTGTTACCCGCGCCATTATAGAAGATCCTATTCGTAAATACGATAACCCAAAAGCAGCAAGTGGGACAAATTGAGGTTTGTTGCGTGCGAGAATTGCAATAATAATGCCGTCCCATCCATATCCTGGTAGGGAAGTCCACTGAAAACGGTCATACATTCCAAATATTTCTACAGACCCGCCTAATCCTGCTATTGCTCCTCCTATTACTTGAGAGAGGATTACTGTAGAACCAACTTGTATTCCTGAGTAATGCGCAAATTTTATATTTTGGCCAACACAACGAATATTGTAGCCCATTTTTGTTTTGTATATAAATATATAGGCTAGAACTATTACGGGTATAATAATAAAAATACCTGTGTGAATTCTAGTTTTTGGTATAAATTGTACAAACTTCTTTGCGGCATCTATTTTAGGTGTTGCAAGCATTCCAAAACTTGTATCTCGTAAAAAATAATTCAAAAAATATAAACCAATAAAAAGGGAAATATAATTCAACATTAAAGAAGATACCATTTCATCTGCATTAAATCTTGTTTTTAATACTGCTGGAATACCACAGACTATTGCGCCTATTAATGCACCACATAGTAGTGAAAGAGTAATACTTAAAAAAGGTGGTAAATTGAAACTTGTTGATACTGCAGCCGTAGTTAAAGCGCCAAGAAAGAAGGCACCTTCTGCTCCCATGTTAAATTGTGATGCTTGAAACATCATACACACTGCAATCCCAGTAAAAGATATTGTAATTGTCATTTCGATTACTGTACCAAAATTCCTGACAGAGGAAAAAGGCCCAACAGCAAGTGCTTTTATCGCTTCAAAAGGGCTATCAGCTATGGCAAAAATAATAATAAATGCAATTCCTAAAGAAATCCCTATTGCAACAAGTGTAGTTAATGAGTCGAATAACGAAGGAATGTTTCTTTTTGTTTTACTCCCATTATGCATGGTACGCCCTCCTTATTTCTTCCTCATTTTGCATTTTTGCACCTAACATATAATAGCCTAATTCTGTATCTGATGTTTTCTGTACATCTTCAATATATGCAGAAAGTTTTCCCTCATACATAACAATTATACTATCTGATAATTTTGTTAATTCTTCTAAATCTGCTGACACTAAGAGCACTGCGCAACCTTCATCTCTCAGTTGTACTAGCTTTTTGTGTATAAACTTAGCGGCACCAACATCAATGCCTCTAGTAGGTTGTTCCGCGATTATTAGTTTTGCATTTTGTGTAAACTCTCTAGCAACTACTACTTTCTGCATGTTTCCACCTGAAAGCATTCCCACCTCAGTTTTTTCTGAACCACACTTTATGGTAAACTCTTCAATGAGATGCTTGGATATATTTTTAATGTTTTTTGTGTTTAGTAGACCTGTTTTGCAGATTTTGCTGTTACCTAGTTTAGTTGAAATTATATTATCCTCTATGGTCATTTTGCCAGCTGTACCTAATGAAATTCTGTCGCTTGGGATGTATGCCATGCCTCGAAACCTTAATGATGAAATTGCTTCGTTTGTTGTCTCTTCTGCGAACATTTGAATCTTTCCTTTATCACCTTTTTTTAACCCAGTAATAATTTCAATTAATTCATTTTGTCCATTACCTTCTACTCCTGCAATACCTAGTATTTCACCACTTCGTACTGAAAATGAAATATCTTGCAGGATAGGTACTTTATTCTGGTCTGTCCAAAAAATATGTTCAGCCTGAAGAAAAACATCTCCATATGAAGGCTTTTGTTTTTCAATTTTATTTGAAAAATTTTCTCCTACCATAAGCTCTGATATTTCTTGCTCATTCACTTCTCTAGTTGGAATTGTCGTAATCATTTTCCCTTTTCTCATAACCGTTATTCGGTCAGAAATCTCTTTTACCTCTTTTAATTTATGAGAAATAAAAATTATTGTAAAACCTTTTTCTTTTAGTTTTTTTAATTGGCTGAATAACTCGATAGTTTCTTGGGGGGTAAGAACTGCAGTAGGTTCGTCTAAAATAATGATCTTTGCGCCTCTATAAAGCGTTTTTAATATTTCAACTTTCTGCTTTATTCCTACTTGTAAGTCACGCACTAGTGCATTGGGATTTATTTTTAAATCAAAAGATTGTGATATCTCATTAACCTTTTGAATAGAAGTTTCTTTATCAATATATAATTTTTTTGTTGGTTCAAAACCTAGGACTACATTTTCTGTGACGCTGAATGAATCAACTAACATAAAATGTTGATGGACCATACCAATGCCTATTTTCATAGCATCTTGTGGAGAAGTAAACTGTACTTCTTTGCCATTAAATAAGATTTTTCCATTAGTTGGTTTTTCAAGACCAAATAATATTTTCATTAAAGTGCTTTTTCCTGCACCATTTTCTCCTACAAGTGCATGTATTTCACCTTGTTGTAAATTAAAATTCACACCTTGATTTGCATATACGCCATTACCGTATACCTTAGTGATGTTTTCCATTTGAACTATACTCATAGGATCCTCTTTATATAAATACGTTACGCAGCATACGTAAAATAAATTAATTATGCTGCGTAAGAAAATAGTAACTTACGGACTTACAGAATCTTTCAATGCTTTAACTTCATCAGAAGTCATAGCAAATGCTGATGATACTTTTATATCCCCATTTTGAATTTCTTCTTGCAATGTCATTACTTTATCGCGCATAGATTGAGGTAAAATACTATCATAAATTTCATTTATTGCAATTCCAACAGCATTTTCTTGCATTCCAAGTTGTTCAGTTTTTCCGTAAGGTAAGACACCTTCCATGTGTAATTTTACGGAACGAAGAATAACTTGATCAATATTTTTTAATACTGACGTAACAATTTGGTTTGCTTGCTCTGGTCTAGAAG
>CAYJHL010000156.1:0-4418 GCA_964369585.1 uncultured Treponemataceae bacterium
GAATTGAATTGGACACATTACCGATTGCTTATGCGTGTAGAAAACGAAAAAGCAATTACATGCTAAAATGTTTTGTTATTATTGACCTTAAAATAGGAGATTTAACACATCAAGACATTGGGCAAATGCAAATGTATGTAAACTACTACGAAATGGAAATGATGAACGAAGGCGACAATCCTCCTATTGGCATTATTCTCTGTGCCGACAAGAGTGATTCCATTGTAAAATACACCTTGCCAAAAGATAGCAATATTTTTGCCTCTAAATACAAACTGTACTTGCCATCTGAAGAAGAACTGTGTGCAGAGTTAAATAAAGAGATTTCTTTGTTAGAGCAAGAGAAAAATCTTAGTGATGATTGATATAAGATTAACCCCTAGCTCTTGTTAAATTTCAGCCTCCACAAAATCTGTAAAATCTGCTATACTGTGCGTATGAAAATAAAAATAGACTAAATCCGCTAGACCATAGCGAGCATATAATAAAATAGGAGAATTAAAAAAATGAAAATAACACAAAAAATGATTGCTGTATTTCTAACAATTGTAACTGCACTAGTACTAACTGGATGCAGTAAAGAAACACAATCAGAGGCGATGCAAGAAAAAAGAGTTGAAGTTGTTGAAGAAGCTTCAAGTGGGCAAAGTAAGTCCGTAGATGTCGATGGAAAAGTTATCTTTGTAACAAACAAGGAAGTAGTGATAGATAAGGACTCTGATTCAATTGTATTAGAAAAAGGTACTGAGCTCATTGCAGATTTTTCTAAACCATATGAATCTTTTACAACTAAAACAGAGGGGATAGTTAAGTATTTTCTAGGGGGAGAACATAAAGGAACGTTTATTGACACAATAACGGGAACAGAATATTTATTAAAGCTTTCAGACCTAGTACAAAAAGAAAAAACAGATTTATTTAATGAATCACTTTTAACTAAATTTTATAAACCTTCTAAATATCTAATATCAGAATACTTTGCTGATGTCTTACAAAGTGGAGAACGCGACACTGTTAGACAATATGAAAAAAACTTTATTGAAAGAATAGGCGAAGGCAATGAATATGATGATCCGTGGTGGGTGTATGAAATAGTACATCCTGCTATTATTACACAAAGTTATATTCTCTTAGAGAGTATAATGGGAGCTTTTTTTGTAGAAAATGTAGAAAAAATACACGGGGGGTATAAGATTAGTGTGTATTCTAATAGAGATACAGTTGTAGGTTCGAATGAGCAATATATTTACTTTCAATTTGATGGTGATTATGTTGATATATACGAAGATAACTTAGAAAACAAAATAGCGACCTATGTCTATGTTAGCCCTGAGTTTTACGAAGGAGTGAGGAAGGTTATAGCCGAAAATGTTCCAGTAGATGTAACAAATATTATATGGCCAAGACGTGCAGATGGCAGTAGCGACTATGATGATAAAATTATGGAACGCCAAGAAATCCCAGAGCGTATTATCGACCCATTAGATGACACCTATTTACTCATAGATGAAAATACAACCGTTGTACAATTAGAAGACGCAAAAACAAAGTTAGGAGAAGAAAGCTTTAAAAAAGTGATAAATAATATAAATCTTAATTATGATCCAGCTCCTAATTATTATTATGATTATTATAAAACTGCTTTAAGCACAGCACTCAGTGTAAACAAAAAGAAAGATGTGATTGAGTACCTTATTATGTCAGGTGCAGATGTTAATACAAGAATTCACGACATAGCTTGGTCTAATGCTGAAGTAACTACAACACCATTGAATTTAGCACTAGATTTAGGATTTGATATAGACATAATCAGCTTACTGTTAGAGGCAGGAGCAGATGTAAATGCGAAACATTATTACGGTAGTACAGCCTTGTTTTATGCACCCACAGTAGAAATCGCACAACTGTTAATTGATTATGGTGCAAGGGTTCATGAAAAAAATGATCGAGGGATAAGTGCTTTATTTTATGCACAAACAGGAGAAATAGTACAGCTTTTAACAGGCTATGGGTTAGATGTAAATGAAATGACTACAGATGAATACTCAAAGATGACCCCACTGATGGCTAATTACGACGGCAGTATAGCAGTAATAAGTGCATTCCTCAATGCAGGAGCACGATTAGATACCATATATAACATTAAGCATCAACAACCCACTGTAACAGAATCTGCTCGTTTAAACAAACCTGAAAACTATGAAAGAATCTTTTTGCCCTTACAAAAAATGGGATATACAACAACGGTAAGCAGTATAATCTGGCACGAAATTGGTGATGTATACAAAATCACTGATAAGTTACGCCTTAGAAACAGTGAAGGTACAAGTGGAGAAGCTCTTTTGACCCTTGCAAATAACACAGCAGTACGAGTAAGAGAAATAGGCACACTGGAAAAAATAGATGGCTTAATAGCCTTTTGGTTACAAGTAGAAGTAGCAGAAGACACTACAGATACTGCGGGTAATAAGGTAGCAAAAGGAACTACAGGGTGGCTTTTTGGTGGTTATGTAAGCATGGAAAAAGAGGGACTATAAAAGAGTAATGTAGAATTTTATTGTTTATTATAGTATACTACAAAACAGCAATACGGAAGGAGAACTGCAAAAATGAAATACGCCAAAACATATATACTGTTTATGCTATTATTAACCGCTGTTATCGTAAGTGGATGCAGTAAATTAGAAGAAGTAAAGGCAGAGGCACAGGTTAGCGAGGAAATTACGGAATATCTTCGAAGAAAGAGAGCCTATATGGATACAGGACCAGATTTTACTCAGCTTTTGAAGAGCGCTCTTATTGACAGCAATATAGAAGTTGTAAAATACTTGGTAGAAAATGGAGCCGATGTAAACTATAACGACAGTGAATATAACAGTGCACCGTTAGTACTTGCAATAGATAGTGGGAATCTAGATCTTGTAAAGTTTTTAGTAGAAAATGGTGCAAATGTAAATATTGAATTAGAAGAGTACAATTTTTCAGGCTACAGAAATTTTACACACTTAATGTATGCAATTGATCAAGGGTACACCGAAATAGCAAAGTATTTAATAGAAAAAGGTGCTAAAAGCGTAGTACATGAAAGACACATTAGTAACTCTGCACAAAACAGATACATAACGCCACTTATGTATGCTTTTAATGAAGGATATATGGATGTTGTTCAGTTGTTAGTAGAACATGGTGCAATACATTATAGATTTGAGGGAAATAACACAGAATTAATATATGCTTGTAGAGATAGATATAAAGATACGGATTTAATACAGCTTTTAGTAGAAAATGGGGCAGAAATAAATGCAATAAATGATGAAGGTTCTAGTGCATTGCTAGAATGGTTCAATTTTTTTAACTATAATAAAAACACAGATTCTGTGTATTATCTTTTGGATCATGGTGCCGATATAACTATTGCAAACTACGAAGGTAGTGTTTTGCATAGACTTCGCTATGCAGATGATACCATGTTTTTTGATTTTGCAGAGCGCTTTATTGCAAGTGGCGGAGATTTAGAGGCTCAAGATAGATTTGGACAAACAATTTTTACACAATCGCTTACTGATATTGAAAGACTCACTTTCCTAGGAGGAAAAGGAGTAAATGTACATCATATAAATAATGATGGTACTAATGCATTTAGTGGAATTGCATATGATCTGCCACCTCATTGGAGAGAACAAATAGAACCATATATTATAGGGCTTGGTGTTGAACAGGTTCGATACCACGGACTTGGAAGAGTCTATAATACTACCGATAATTTGCGTATTAGAGCAAGTGAGGGTATTACAGGCAAACCGTTAGTAACTGTTGTAAAAGATACACCTTTGCTTGTACAACAGCGTGGTAGCTTAGAAACAATAGATGGAATTAAAAATTTCTGGCTAGAAGTAGAAGTTGCAGAAGACAGCAAAGACACAAAAGGAAACACTGTGCCAAAAGGTACAACAGGATGGATTTTTGCTGGGTATATACGCATGGATAGCACAGAGGGGTATGTAAATTATCCTATTAGACGTAGCAATAGCGAAGAGGGAATCAGATACGAAGTGGTAAAAGAATCAGCTTTAAGGGCTGGTTAGCACTGCAAGCAAGCACAAGCATCATACAACAGGAGAATACAAGTTGAAAAAGATTTTTTTAATAAGCTACTTTGTGATAGGCACTTTGCTAAGTGCATTTTCATTCGATATACAAAAAATTGAAGATTACTATTATGAGCTAATTAATGATGAGGTACGAATCCTTGTGTACAGGGGAGAGGAAAGTATTGTCCATATCCCAGAATCTATTGATGATAAACCTGTAACGGTAATTGGTGGCCTTGCCTTTGAAAAAAATGATAGAGTAGTCGAAATTGTCATTCCAAAGACCGTAACAATAATAGAAAGCATGGCTTTTTCACAAATGCCTTC
>CAYJHL010000157.1:0-4410 GCA_964369585.1 uncultured Treponemataceae bacterium
TTGCCAATATTGATGAAACAATAGGAAATATACGATTTGTAGTTGAAAACTACTCTGGTAATGTAACAATTTATCGATTATCCGAAGATGGAAACTTTGTTTCTTTATTTGATTCAAAAACATTTACAAAAAGCCCAACTTTCTTTGTTTATTATGATGGTGCTGTGCTTCCTGTAGATGCAAGCGGTGGATTTAAAATAACATCAAGCATAAAAGATACTCAAGCGGTTGTAACTTCTGTACTAAAAAATAAACTTGAACTTACAACCACATATGACCTTTTTTCTTCAAACAGTGAAAACATTATAGATTCAGTAAAGGTATCTACAGTAATAAAAAATCTTTCTGAGAACTCACATGAAGTTGCCTTAAAGGCATTTTTTGATACTTGGTTGGGTGAAAATACTGATACCCATTTTACTACAGCCTTACAATCTCAAATAACAACTGAAAAAACATTTATAAACATAAAAAATGATAAGTGGGTTCAGTCAGCAAATCTTACAGATGTAATTCGCTTTTTAGTTCCAGAAAATCAAATACATAGCATTGATAACATAACTGTTGCAAATAAATTTTTGCTTTCTCAATTAAATTGGTATTATATTACACAGCCAGGTAAAGAATTTCATTCCATTAATTCGTATAATAACTCAGCATTAGCTATAACATGGAATAAGTTTATTCTTGGGCAAGATGTTTCTGAGACATTAGAGTTTTACATGCTAACTGGTGAAACAAGTGTAACAATACCAGCAATATGGCCACCTGTTGATGCTAAGCAAGAATCATCCTCTATAAGTGAATTATATAAAAACCTTAGTCCTGAAGAGTTACAAAGAATTCGAGAAATTTTAGCTGCGATCGATACGCTAAAAGATGATTCAAGTTATTTAAGTGAACAAGAAATTATTTCACTGAGTGCTGAAGTTGATAGCATTCTTAATAATGCAGGACGGTAGGCATAGATGGCAATCAGCACGCTCGAAAGAGCGAAAAAGTTATTATCGCAACGTCAGTTTCCTGCGGTTATAACTCTTTTAGAACCACTAATTCTTGACTACAAAGACTCCTTTCAATTTTTTTATTTACTAGGTACAGCCTGTCTCTATTTAGGTGATATTGGCGGTGCAGAGCTGTATTATAAAAAAGCTCGAAATATTAAAATTTCAGATGTAAACCTTATAACCGCACAAGCAGTACTTTTTTTGAGAAGAGGTGAAGTAAATAAGGCAGTAGAGTACTACTTAGAAGCGCAAGAGTATGAGCATAATAATATTCTTGCTAAAAAAGCATTAGATTTTATTAAGCATAATAGTGGATCAGATGTTTTTGTACACTTAGTTCAAACTGGTAATATAAAACGCTTTTACCCTGGTTTGGGTGTAAACCCAACATTAATTCGAAACAGCATTCTGGCTTTTATTCTTATAGCTGCCGTAGGTGTGTTTTCTTTTTTACAAGCACCTACCGTAATTGAAGGAGAAAGAGCAGACTTGTCAGAATTTGTTTTATCGGTTGATGAAACTCAAGACGCATTAGTACAAGACACCGCTTCATCGGTGTTTAGATATATTTTAACTCAAAATGAGCTGGAAAAAGCATATGCGGATGCTCAGGTGTATTTTCAAACGTATAAGGATAACTTATCCCAAGTTGAAATAAATCGAATACTCAATTCAAATGCTTCAACTTCTATCCGTCAAAAAGCAAGACTTTTAGCGGAATACTTACAAGAGCCAACTTTCGATAGTGATATGGTTTCTTTTAGTTATGAGCAAATTACAAATGACATTTGGCTTTATATGGATACGTGGGTTGTGTGGTCAGGAAGAATAACAAATGTAATTGAAACACAAACTGAATACAGGTGTGATTTTTTAGTTGGATATGATACGATGCAAAAGGTTGAAGGGTTTGTGCCGTTAGTAATACAACAACCAGTTAACATAGATACATCGCTACCTGTTCAAATATTAGCACAAATAGCAGTTGAGAACGGAAGACTTTTATTGCGAGGTAAGTCAATATACCAGCCATTAGTTGGTAATAGGTAGTTATTTTTAGATTTGTGTATGAAAAATGAAATATTAGACAATAATATAGTGGGAGGCTATTATGGCAAAAGTAACAAATGAAATGAACATGCCTACTGACTTAGGCGAAAAAATGCAAGCACTTGAAGCTGCTAGATTACAAATTGAAAAACAATTTGGCCAAGGTTCGCTTATGAAGCTTGGAAATGTAACAAATACGCAAGGTGTAGATGTTATACCTTCAGGGTCAATTATGCTCGATGAAGCATTGGGAATAGGGGGATATCCTCGAGGACGTGTTATTGAAGTATATGGACCAGAATCTTCAGGTAAAACAACTCTCGCTTTACATGCAATTGCTGAAGCACAAAAGCTAGGAGGCATTGCAGCTTTTGTTGATGCAGAACATGCGCTCGATCCTAAGTATGCTAAAAATTTAGGTGTAAATATTGATGATTTATGGGTATCACAACCAGACACAGGTGAGCAAGCACTTGAAATTGCAGAAAGTTTAGTACGCTCAGGTGCGGTAGATATTATAGTTGTAGACTCTGTAGCAGCCTTAACTCCTCAAGCTGAAATAGAAGGTGATATGGGTGCATCTCATATGGGACTTCAAGCACGTCTTATGAGTCAAGCTCTTCGAAAATTAACGGCCATAATTGGTAAGTCAAAAACTATTATTATTTTTATTAACCAAATACGTATGAAAATTGGTGTAATGTTTGGAAACCCAGAAACAACAACAGGTGGAAATGCTCTTAAATTTTATGCATCTTTAAGACTTGAAGTTCGCCGTGTAGAATCTATTGATGCAAAAGGTGAAGAAGATGCAGTGGGTAACAGAGTAAGAGTAAAAATTGTAAAAAATAAAGTTGCACCACCATTTAGAAAAGTAGAATTAGATATTATGTTTGGTAAAGGTGTTTCAGCAATTGCAAGTCTTTTAGATTCAGCAGTTCGCCACGGTTTTATCGACAAAAAAGGCGCTTGGTACACAACTGAAACTGAAAAAGTTGGACAAGGCCGCGAGAATGCAATAAACTTCTTAGAGCAAAATCCAGATTTTACATTTGAAGTCGAGAAAAAAATTAGAGAAAAACTTTTCCCTGGTCAAGTTTTAAAAGAACAGCCTAAACAAAAAAAGGCAACCCCAGCTGTAACAAAATCAGAACCTGAAGATCAGCTCAGTGGAGATTTGTTCTAGCATGGAATCCATAGTTCTCTCTCTGGGTTCTAACAAGATATATGAACACAAAGGAATTAAACTAATGCCGCATGAAATATTACAGAATGCGGTGTTAGAACTTAGCTCTTTTGTGAGTCAAATTGAAGCGTCTTCAGTGTATATCACAAGGCCGATGTACTTTGAAAACCAAGAATACTTTCATAACATTGTTGTTAAGGGAATGTATAATGGAAGTGCTGATAGTTTACTAGCTAAAACTCAGCACATTGAAGCAAGTTTTGGAAGAAATAGAAATATTGAGATAAAAAATGGCCCAAGAAGCCTAGATATAGATCTTTTACTTTTTTCAAATATTAAAGTTGATACAGAAGAATTGGTTATTCCACATCCAAGAATGACAGAAAGAGCATTTGTTCTTATACCAATGCTTGAGATTTTACAGAAATCTGCCGATAAAGAAGTGAGGGATTATTACGCTAGTTGTTTAGATAGACTAGACGATCAAGATGTAATAAAAAAATCACCCCTTTAATACGGAGGATGCAATGGAGCTTGAGCATACAACAGATACGGACATTAGAAGCTATAATTTAACACAGTTTGAAGGTCCTTTAGATTTATTACTGAGTTTAATAAAAAAGAATGAAGTTAACATATATGATATTCCAATTGGAGATATCACAGAGCAATATTTAGATTATTTAGATTATGCTGTAGTGACTGATTTAGAAAACCTAACTGAGTTCTATTCTTTAGCAGCCGAACTCATTTATATTAAGTCGCATCTTCTTTTACCAGTTGAAACAACTTTTGATGATGATGTAGAAGATCCAAGGCAAGAGCTTGTTGATAAACTTATTGAGTATCAGAAATTTAAAAAGCTTTCTGAACTTATTGAAGAGAAAGAAGAAGAAACAGAATGGAATGTAGAGCGCAAAAAAATCCAAAATGTTTTACCATTTGAAGAAGAAGAACTTTGGGAAAAAATTGATACTTGGACATTAATGAAAACGTTCACACAGCTTGTTGGTACACATTCTGGTGATAAAATTATGAGTATGTACGAGGAAATTTCAGTAGGTGAAAAAATTACCCTAATGAATGAATATTTTGAAAATAAGGGTGAATGTTTTTTTACAGACTTAATTATTAGAAAAGAAAGTATTATGGATATTGTGTGTGCTT
>CAYJHL010000158.1:0-4409 GCA_964369585.1 uncultured Treponemataceae bacterium
TCGTTGTTCCTCCTACGCTATTCACCCTTTCTCTAATACCAAGTATGCCGCCACCTTCATTAATTGATTCTTTATCACTTCTACCGTTATCGCTTATATGCATTTTCCAACTGGTTTCATTATGTGAAAAATGCACGGAAACAATTGTAGCTTGCGCATGACGTATTGCATTGGTGGTAGCTTCTCTGATAACGGATAAAAAGACATGAGCAATTTCTTCGTTTGAAGGAATGTCCCCCGTTTCGTGTAATTGAATACCGATTCTTTCAAAATATTTCTTTAGTTCAAAAAAATTTTGTTGAAAGTTTGGTTTATACTCTTCTTTAATATTTTCTACCATATTTTGCAGCAGTGGAATTATACTGCTATATGTTGCGCCGACATCTGTTTTTAGAAGTCTTTGCACTGCTGTTAAGCGTTGACCCATAACATCGTGTACTTGAGAACGCATTCGAGCAAATTCTTGCTCTTTTTTTAGCTGAATCATGTTTTTTGATAACACCTGAATGTCTTTTTCTTGCTGTAAAAGAATGTTTTTGTTGTTTTCCAGTTGCAAAAAGTTGTTGTCTATTTCTGTGACATCGCTTGCGATTAATTCTGTATATACTTTGTTATCGATTGTAAATGTTTGGTTTGTAAAACGCCAAGTTTCCGTTTCTGCCCTAAATATAATATCGCTTTGAATAGTATAGCGCTGAATATTCTGCAATGTATCATTTTTTATTGCAGCCCAAAAATCATTGCCATTCTTAAACTCTTTATTAAAATAGCAAAACATAATATTAATCATAGTATTATTTGATAGATATATATACCCATCAGTATCATAAAAAATAATTCCTGCTTTTAAGTTGTCGAGCCCTTCTCTGATTGATAGAATAGTTAAGCTTTTTTTTCTTAAAGAGATTATTTCGATTAGTGAAAGTGCCGTTCTTACTAAGAGTATTCCTAAAAAAAAAGTATATCCAATACAATAAGCATTTTGCCCTAACCTTGAAATGAGAGGTATAGATAAAAGTTGCGCAAAGATAACACATCCATAGTTTATTTTGTTTTTTAAAAAAATCATTGTAAATGTTATTATTGTTAAAAGGCCAAAAATATATGCAAAGATTTCATAATTTTCGTTCGTAATTGCCCCTGAGCGGCGGTTTAAGACTACTGCTCCAATCCATGAAGAGAGTAGTGCACAATGAATTAACAGAAAAATTTCAGGTATAATGAGCCATACCCTTTTTTTTATGTGGCTATAGAAAATAAGTGACACATGAAGAGTTTGTAGTGAAAGTAATACTATAGACAAAAATAAATACGTATACAAATAAAAGTCGCTAAGAAAGTAAAAGCTTATCATTAATCTACCTCTTCTTTGTTGAAAGAAAGTATAAAAGATGTCGTATCTTCCAACGGCTTTGTAATAAGTGTGCCTCTTTGAGATTCAACATGTTTTTGTATATCAAGTATATCAATTTCTTGCGTAATATCTTTGTTTGAAATAAGTGAAAATACGAATGCATCCTGTGAATCATACAGTTGAATAACAACATTCTCGCATAGGGAAAATGCGGCATTTTCGATAAATATTCGGAATACTTCATACATTACTAGCGCGTGCTTTACAGGCAATTCATTTTTTGCATTAGAACCAATAGTAATCTGTAGTGGGAGCATTTCTGTAAACTCTGACATTTCATGGATATAATTGAGAAATTCTTGCGTTGCTTGTGTTTTCTTGTATAGTGTATTAATTCGTAAAATACAATCTCTTTTTATTCCACACGCAATAATGTTTATATATGAAATTATTCTTCGGCTGTTTTTCGAATTTTTCATGCTCTCTAAGAGATTTGAAATCTTTTTTGTATCGCGTATGAGTACGGTATCAATATTGTTATATATTTCTTTTTGAACTGACAGCGCTGCTAATTCGCTTTGAACCTTATTTTGCTCTTGTAGAATAGTATTGTTTTTTTCTAGTAGGTTATTGTTATTGATAAGCTTTTCTTTTGTAGCATTGAGTTCTGTATAGTCTTCATAAAATAAAAAAGATCCTCCAGCTATAAAGCTTTCTCTTGGTACTAGATTCGCATTTTTTTTAGCAGTGTTTTCTGATTTAAATACTACCACTTTGCGAGAATCGAGAATTTCCATTTGTAAGCTTGATTTTGTAAATAGTTTTTTATACCCTCTGTTAATTGGGAAGAGTCTACTTTGAATACATGTTTCCATAAAAAGCAATAAAACAATTCCTGTGCCATAGCCTACTTCAAAATCTCGAGCAATAGGGATTCTTAGTACAACTCCTATTGTATATAATAGTGTAAATATACCTGAAATAACAGGTAATAAAAATGCCCATTTTCTGGGGTTTCGAAAGGACTTTTGGAGTAGAATACCAAGAGTAATTGATATACTTACATAAATCCATCCCATTACACAATAGTAGCCCCAATTATAGTTAAAATAGGAATGATAATAATCGTAGATATCAAAAACTTGCTTATGCATATTATTTGTAGCTACAAATAATATAGCTATCAGCGAGAAACAAAAATATAATTTATATAAAAGGGGAACTTTTTGGTTTTGTTGTTTACCTGTAATAACTGCAACATACATAAAAATGGTTGGTATCATTATAAAAGAAAAGTAAAATGCATACCATAAAAAGGTTTCGAGGTTCGGCATATTTGATACCAAGGCTTTTATATATTGCGTTGATGCTAATAATAGTTCTAACGAACATACAATGATTAGTGCCTTTTTTATATTTTTTTGAGTGAGTCGCACATTAAGCGAAACCATGTATATTACTAAAATAATTATACAAATAATGTAACCGGTAGTTCTTTCTTTTGTGTTAGCGAATCCATATCGCTGTATGTCAAAAGATTCTCTTCGCATTATAGTGTCAATTGTCGCAATGGCTTTGTTATATTTTTCAAAATCCTTTATAACTGGAATATTTCCATAATATTCTTTATTAGGGTATAAAGAGTTTGTGTTTCCATTTAATAATCGAAACCCCTTGTCCAATAATGCTTCATTGAGTATTTCTGTATTGAAAGTAATTTCTTGTGTATGGAGTATCCCTGCTACAAAACTTTGTGTCCCTTCTTTTGGAAAAATTATTTCAATATTTCGCGCTTGTTCTAATAGTTTAACCGCTTGAGAATCATACATAACTGAAATGGGTAATGAGTCATCATTAGTAAAAAATCTATCTTCTGTATGTATTTTTCTAAAGTCTTTTGAGATAGCATGAATATCATATGAGCCATATAAAGCTTGAGCCATGCTCGTAACAATATGATAATTTGAAGGGGTGTTCCACACCATTTTTCCAATTTTCTTGCCGAACATAAAATTTATTGGAAGCTTACTTTGAATAATGTCATTCCAGCCTTCAATTTTTTCAGAAGTTTGGTTTCTATCTATAACAATGACAACCGTTTGAATGTAATGAGGGGAAAATATATATTTGCTGTGTGCTGAAGCTAAAGGTGCTGCCTCAGTTTCGAATGCAGCTATGTTTTTCCCGTTTGAAAAAATACGAGACGCTGAAGAATAACTGCATTTATTAATGAGTAAGGAAGGGTGAGACTGTTGTAAAGCGTTATAATAGGCGTTATTACTTTCAGCTATGGTAATAGTATTTTGTTCTGCTATGAGAGATGAGTAAAGACTAAATAATAGACACAGAAACATGGTATATTTTTTTTGTTTCATAGTGCTAGACATCTCCTTCATGTTATAATTATATAATATAAAGGAGGAATAATCAAATTAGTTTATGGCAAATTATAGAATAACTTAAAATGACATTATGAACCCAAGGTTGAAATTGCGTTTACGGGACAATGTATATAACAATCGCCGCACACATCGCACCTTGTTCTGTCAATTTCAAAAGCTACTTCTGCGCGCCTTGCTGCTTTAAAAGAGCAAACATTTTCACACTTTCCACATGAAATACATTTTCCTTTATCAATTTCCAATCCAAGCTTTGGTTCCGACATTCCGCCGTATGCAAAAGTAATACGCTCTAATTTATGATCTCTATCTTTCATTTCAAAGTCATAGTCAAAAATATCGCCCTTTGCTTTTGTTATGCAAAAGGTAACCATTGCAGGATACTTTTCTTGGTCTTTTATGCCGTATTCAAACATGGGGTTTTTCTTTGCTTTAATATCTTCAATAGAAATTTCTTTAACTTCTCCTGATAGCCTAATTGCGTAGCCAGGTTTAAACTCATACTCACCATTGTCGCCGTGATCCACTTTTGTATCAGCACAAAGCCCGCAGACAGAAACCTTCCCTGTTTTTTTTAACTGTTTGTAAAAGGGCTTTGTGTGCATAGTCATAAAATATATACCCTCATCGTCCCATGCTCTAAAATGAGCCATTCT
>CAYJHL010000159.1:0-4408 GCA_964369585.1 uncultured Treponemataceae bacterium
TGTCATAAGGGTGTTTTACTAAACATGGTAAAATAGTGTAACCAGCATCGGCAAAATCACAAGCAACAATCATGGTTGCTAGCAATAAAGATGGCATATCAGTTCCAGTCATTTCAACTAGAAGGTCAGAGTCTCCAACTTGCACTGCCCCCAAAGTTGCAGAGTTAATAATTGGAGCCATTGATAATACTTCGCCTTTTGCATCTCTCAAAAGGGGAAATTTCTCAAAGTTTTGCAAAATATGACCGTATTCTTTTCCTTTAGGATGCTCTGTTAAAATCTCGCGGCATGTCATCGCTTCTTCACAAGCAAGAGGCACAAACGAAGTTTTATCAGGATCTACGGCAACATAATCAACAGGCCATGTAATGTTTGCATCTCGGTAAACACCCATTGAAATTGAACGTCTCTTTCGCCCATAGTTCCAACAAAGTTTTTCTTGTGTTTGAATAATGTCTAAAAGCATTGGCTCATCAATCGGTTTTCCTGAAATAACAAAGGCCGTCATAAAGGGGCGAATGTCTTTAAGAGCTGGATCAACATTTACAATGCGGTTTCCGTAATCGCATGCTTTTCCTTTTGTTGATAAAAATGAGTTGTATAAATTTTTGTCTAGTTTTGTTTTTCCTGAGTGAGTTTTTAATAGACGAGCAAGACCCGTTGTAGACCAAAGGTCTGGGCGGTTTGTGTCGTTTAGTTCAATTTTTATTGTTCGTTCGTTTTCGCCCAAAGTTTCATCGGGTGTTTCGTCAAGCTCTGCTTTTGCGCAGGTGAGCTTTTCTTCAAGTATATCGTATGAGTATTTTTCACCGATTAGGTTAAAAAAAAGTTTTTCGTTTACTTCTATCTTTGGCATTATTCCTCCAAGCGGCACTGGAAAAGCCCCGCAATTAAAAGAATTATATCAAAAATTTTGTTTACTGTCTATATTTTTTAGCTAAGTCCTACCCTTGGAAAAGAACATAAAAAAAGGAGCCTAATAAAAGGCCCCTTTTTCTAAAAGTTATTTCCAAACCTTAGGAAGGATTATAAGACCACCCACGAAAAGGATAAGAACAGTAATCCAGGCGAGGAAGAGATTCATGAAAATTCCGCCAATTATGAAACCGACAAAAGAACATACCGCAATAAAAAGAGCATACGGAAGTTGTGTTGTAACATGCTCTAAGTGAGGACAGCTTGCCCCTGTAGAAGACAAAATAGTTGTATCAGAAATAGGAGAGGCATGATCACCAAACACGGCGCCACCAAGAACTGCAGAAATGCAAATAAAAGATGTATTTAATAATTCTGTACTCATCATACCTTGACTTGCAGCAATCCCTGTTGCAATTGGAAGAACGATAGGAATCATAATACCAAAAGTTCCCCAACTTGTTCCTGTTGCAAAGGCTATAACTGCTGATAAGATAAACACAATAGCAGGAATAATCCAGAATGGGAAGCCACTTTGTACTACTGCTTCAGAAAGATATATACCTAATCCAAGTCCACCATCAGCAGGAGAAGATTTAATTATACTACCAATTGACCAAGCCATTGTTAGAATAATAAGAGCTGGTATCATTGATTTAATACCGTTTCGTAATGCTTCACCAGCTGTATGTAATGTCATAAGCTTTCTAGCCATGTAGTAAACATATGTTATTACTAGAGTAAAAATAATAGCATAAAAAAGTGCGTATGAAGAGTCTGTATTATTGAATGCATCACCTAAAGACATACTTGCAACAGCTTGCCCAAAAGTTGTAATTGACTCTCCGTCAATAGCTCCTAACCAAGTTACTACAGGAAAGAATAATACAGCACTTATAATCAATACAACAATTGGAAAAAGCATATCAAGAGGATTTGCTTTTTCATTTTGCTCTTCTTCAATATCGCCAGAAGTCACACCATAAAGCTCTTCATTCCAGAGTTTTCCTGTTTTCTTAGTAAACTCTTCAGAACGTGCCATTGGCCCAAAATCTCTTTTTAAGAAAATAACAGCTAGCACCATTAAAAGAGCTGTAAGTGCATAAAGGTTATAAGGAATAGATCGAACAAAAAATTCTAAATCTGTAATTCCTAATGTATCAAATCCTTCAGAAGAGCGAATAATAGACATTACCGTTACAACCCAGCTTGAAATTGGAGCCAATATACAAATTGGAGCTGCTGTAGAATCTAAAATATATGCAAGCTTTGCTCTCGAAACACCATTTTTATCATTGATTGGTCTCATAACAGTCCCAACTGTTAAAGAGTTAAAATAATCATCAATAAAAATAATAATACCAAAAATAAAAGTCATAAATTGTGAACTTGTACCGCTTTTAAGCTTTGCAGAAGCCCAGCGACCAAATGCACCTGCAGCACCCGTTTTTGATAACATTCCAACCAAACCACCGAGCAAAGCACAAAATAAAAAGATACGAATATTCCAACCATCAGCTAGAGAACCTGCCAATAAGTCCGATACATTCATAAGACCAATAAGAGGGTTTCCACCAGCAACAATTAATGTTCCTGACAAGATACCAAAAAAGAGCGATACAATTACATCTTTAGTAATGAACGCTAAAACAATTGTTAATAAAGGGGGAATAATACCCCACATCCCAAAGTGTTCCATAAATCCTCCATGCAAAAGGGCATAAAAACATTTAATCGTTTTTTTACATTTCCCTCTTTCACAAAATAATAATCTATAGTAATATTACCATGTAATGCATTTAAAATAAAGTTTAAAGATGCATTTTTATACAAAAAAATAACATCTTTATAAAAAAAACAGGAATCTATAATGACCGATACAAAAATTTGTCTATGTTTGACAGCCCCAACATTACGTAAAAACCTCGAAATTCTAAATGAATACCGAAAATCAGTAGATATTGCCGAATTACGAGCAGACTATCTCACCCCCGATGAAGCTTTAAATATTCGAAAATTTCCAGAATTAGCAAAAATCCCGACAATATTAACAGTTAGAAGAACTTGCGATGGCGGAACCTTTTCTGGCGGGGAATCTGGAAGAACAACTATTTTTGCAAGAGGCCTCTCTTTTGCAGATCAAGATGCAAGCAAAAATTTTGCCTATGTTGACCTTGAAGAAGACTTCAACGTCCCAAGTCTCCAAGATGCAGCCCTTGCCTTTAATATTAAAATAATACGAAGCTACCACAACATGGAAGATTCAAACTTTGATTTTAACGAAAAAATGCTTAGCATGAAAAAAACAGGGTTTGAAATTCCTAAAGTAGCATGCATGGCAAATAGTCTCGCAGATGCAACAAAAGTTTTTCATGAAATGAAAAATATTGACTATGAACATATTGTATGTGCAATGGGTAACTATGGGGTATCAACCCGCATATTAGCAAAACAACTTGGATCTTTTTTAACCTATTGTTCTCCTCCTAATACAGGCATAATGACAAATGTAATAGGACATATTGATCCAATAGTTTTAAATGACCTATATGGGTTTAGAACAATGAATAAAAACACTCAAATCTTTGGAGTTGCTGGATACCCTCTTGCAAAAACAGATAGTCCTAAAATACATGGGGCTGGGTATAGGAATCATGGCCTAAATGCAGTCTATGTTCCACTAAAAGCAAAAACAGTTGAAGAAATAGTAGACTTTGCCAATGAATCTGGCGCAAAAGGAATATCCGTCACGGTACCTCATAAGGAATCAGTTACCCCTCTTTTATCTGAGGTTTCTAAAGAAGTAGAAATAATTGGCGCCTGCAATACTATCTACAACGATGGAACAAAGTGGAAGGGTTACAATACCGATGCAAGTGGTTTTAAAAGGGCTCTCATCGAATTTATGGGTACAGACAATCTTAAAGGAAAAAAAGTCGCCCTTATTGGAGCAGGTGGAAGCGCAAAGGCAGTTGCATACGCTCTCCATGAATTAGAGTGTGATGTTTGCATTTTCAATAGAACAATTATCAAGGCACGTAACATTGCAGATAAATATGGGTTTAAATATGCAGGTCTTGGTTTGGCGGTTCATGAATTAATAGAAGAATATTCAGAAATAATAATCCAAACAACACCTATAGGCATGGGCTTTGTAAAAGACGACCCAACAGAATCTGGAGACCCATTGGAGTTTTATAATTTCCAAGGTCACGAAAAAGTCTATGACATCATCTACTATCCGGAAAAAACACCAATTCTAGAAAGGGCAGAAAAAGCAGGCTGTAAAATTTGTAATGGATACAACATGCTACACTATCAGGCATATGAACAATTTGAAATATTCACAGGAGTACAATATGAATAAATTAACACAATCTGAACAAAAAAAAATCGTTGCATACGAGGCAATCGATAGACTTATTGAACGAGGACTTATCTTTTCAGGTGTAAAAATCGGTCTCGGAACCGGCTCAACGGCTGTGCATGCAGT
>CAYJHL010000160.1:0-4338 GCA_964369585.1 uncultured Treponemataceae bacterium
GGCTACATGCAAGTTGCAAAGGCCGTATCCGATGGTGCCCATGTTTCAAAGGCAATTATTGCAGATATTCGATCATAAAATTAATATGCGGACATAAAGCACCTTTCAAATTTTTTGAAAGGTGCTTTTTTTATGCTGGTAACAGAATTCTCTTTAATTTTTCACTGAAAGTTATATAAAAAAGTAATTATTTCTGTGTCTAAAAACATACACACATTGACAATTTTGTTATATTAAAGTATATTATTTATGGAAGCAAACAGAAAACTGCTCTGTTTCCGTATTTAAAAATTTTTATTTTCACCGGAGTCTATCGTGGAAGAAGTAGTTAAAAAACAAAAAGCAAAGTATCGTAGTGCAATTAGGTCAAAGCGTCTTATTAGGGAAGCATATGTTTCTTTGATGCAACAAAAAGAAGCAGATAAAATTTCTGTTTCAGATATTGTACGTTTGGCTGATTTAAACAGAGGGACATTTTATGCTCATTACACAAACCCAAATGATGTTAGAGATGAAATTGCTGATGAAATTTTCCAAAAAATAAGCGAAATATTAGAAAATTTTACATTTACAAATTTTTTAGCAAATCCGCTGCCTTTTTTTGAAAATATTGAAAAATTAATTTCAGAAAATATGAAATATTATAAAGATATTCTGTGTTACACCTTATCTATTGACTTTGTTAGTAAGCTTAAAAAAACGCTTATTGATAGAATATCAACAGATGATTCAATCCCCGAATCCACAAAAACTAATCCTCATTTTATAATAGGATTAGACCTTTTTGCGGGCGGAGTTATTTCATTATATTCTGATTTTATACAAGGAACCTTAAATGTTACTATATCGCAATTGTCTGAGGCTCTTGTACGATTAACAGTTGATGGTTCGAAGCCAATCTTAAATAGCTAACTTATTATAATATAAAAATAATACTTATTTTTGATTGCAATTTGTTGATTTTCTCTTGAGTGTGAATTTCAAAGTCATACTCAACTTGCATAGTGTTAGTTTGTATTAGAGTAGGTATTTCTGAAAGAAGTTTTATAGAATAAACCAAGTTAGGAACATCCTGTTTTGAAGAAACATTATAATCAAGTTCTCCTGAAAGGAGAACTTGTGTTTTTTTAAAAAACTCAAAGGGAATAGTACTGCGAATAGATAGCTTTGCAAATATAGACCCTTTATCATCAACAACAAGTGGTTTTTTCTCATACTGAACTTGTAATGTCCATATACGCTTCAATTGAGGAAAGTACCAAGGATTATATAGTAACTTTATTTGAGAATTCACTATACTTTCTTCAGTAGGCTTAAAGGTTACAGGACTTTTGCTTGTATTTTCTATCATTACGTCTGAAAAAGAAAAGGATGTAGTTAGGGAAAGAAAAATTAGAGTAACTGTAGAAGATGCTTTAAGTGAAGCATTCCATATATGATGATTAACAGGGTTTTTATCATTTTGTAATTCAGTAGTTGCTGTTAAACCTATATTCCATGCTCTAATGAGCCCACTGTAATACTTAAATCGAAGTTGAGGATTGATACCCACTTGTAATGTTTCTTTTTGTATAGAGCCACTTTGTCCAATATAATTGATGTCACTTAAAAAGACCTGTGAGTTTAGTAAAAAAGGCTCAATGCTTACGGAATGTTCCCATCTAAAAAAGCCCGCCGGTGTACCTTGCGTCATTTGAGTCATGCCAAAGCCTAAAAGCATAGTGTTTAAATTTGTTTCTAGTGAGACCTCTTGTATAAACGCGTGAAAATAATTTTCTTTGAAAAACTTTTCATCTGTAAACCATGTGCTATCCTCTTTAGGCAATAACAGAGACATTTTCCAAGCTGATGTTAAGGTTGCTGTAATCTCCTGGTTTTTTGATATTAACGGAATAGAAAACCCGAGTCCATAATACGATTCTGATGTTGAACTTATTGAAGCAAATGAGTTTAGTGAAATATGCGAAAAATCTGCTAATAATGACAATGAGGTCGGTTTTTCACTGGATGTTTTTGTTGGTATTGTTGATACAAAACGTTTTTGTATACTGTATGGTTGTTTTGTAGGTGAAATTGCAATTGGCGAAGGATTGTTAAAGCGAGACCATATTCCTGAATATGTTATACTACCAATTTTAAGCGAAATATTTTCATGTGGTTTTATGTTTATTCCCCAAGTGTGAGGAAAAAGGTCTATTACAGTATTTGGTGATAGTTCTATTTTATGAAAAATATGTGTTGTAAAAAAATCTGCATCAAAGAGAAATCCTGCTTGGAGCACGTGCTCTTGCTCTATAGTCTGCTCTGTGGCGTGCAGACTAATGCTAGTGACTATAAGGGTGCATATAAATAAAGATAGTATGTTTTTCATACTATCTTTATTGTCTTATTTTTAAAATTCGGTAGACTTTTTAAGTTTATCTAGCAGGTTTTGCGGTATTTGTTACATAGCTTTTGGCATCGGCAAAATTTCCAACTGTTTGTATTAGAGAATTCCAATATTCTGCTTCACTCTTTGTTGTATATGGACCTACACGAACTCGGTAAAATGTTACTCCATCATCATCTGAATGTGTAAAAACCTCTGCAGGTATTTTTTGATCTATGAGAGCTAAGCGAGCTTTATCAGCATTTGCTTTACTTACAAATGATGCTGCTTGCACCCAATATTGATCAACAGGTTTTGGAGGAGTAGTAACTTTAGGTGCAGTTGGCTTTACTGTTGGAACAACTTCTTTCTTTTCCTCAACTTTTGGAGTTGGAGCTGGCGTTGAAGATGGAACCCTCGTTGCGACAGGTCTAACAGCTGGTTCTGTTACAGTTTCTGCTACTTCGTTAGAAGTTGAGAGCTTAGTTAAATCTATTGTCGTGATGCCATCTTGAGAATAAACTGTTGTTTTTCCTTGGCTTATTACCGTTACATCGCCTGTTTGAACAAGTTTGTCTTGAGGTGCTTCTTGCACATCTTGGGGAATAACTTCTTCTGTTTTTGTTTCTTGCACTTCTGGTTCATCTGTTGTTGCCACAAATGCATCCTGGTTTATCCACGTGTTATTGTTACTGTCTGCAGTCATTATTACAGGTACAGTTTGTTGTTGAGGAGAATAAATTAGTAATGTTCCTAAAAATATTACTAATAAAAAAATGCCAAGAGCTGCAACTATCCATAAAATCTTCTTTTGTTCCATACATTATCCTTTCTAAAAGCAAGAACCTAAGATGCTATCAATTTTATCTAGCAAAAGTTCATGCGTGTCAGAATTATCTACTCTATATATATCGGCATTTAATTTTTTACATTTAGGGTAGATTTCAATTTGGGACAAAAAAGTTTTAAAAAATTGCATTTTTGATATGTTGTTTCTTGTTTTCGCACGTTTATAACGTAAAAAGGGGTTAGCTGTAACGTAAAGAGTGGCATTGCATAGTGTTATGGCTTTAAATTTATGCAATATTGCTGCATTTATAACAAAATCGTTGTATGGTTTATTTTCTAACTCTTTTTCAATAAGTGCATTCATTTTTGGATGCACTATAGACTCATGCATTCGAAGATTTTTTTTACTCGCAAATACAATTTTCCCAAGATTTCTTCGATTTAAGTATCCTTCAGTGTCTACAAGGTCTAACTTCATTTTTTTTGCAACAGGAGAAAAAAGTGATAGAATTTCATTTTTTGAGTCCTCAAGCGCAATGTGACCTAACTTATCAACATCTATTATAGTATAGCCTTTTTCATGTAAATGCTTTGCTACTACATCTTTCCCTGCTGCCATAGGCCCTGCAAGTCCAATTACCTTTCGAGAATCAGGCATTAATGAAAGTCTCCCCAGCTTTTTGCACTTTCAACACTTACACGAAGAGGGATGGATAATGTAACAGCTTTTTCCATTTCCCTTCTAATTAAACCTTCAACTGCTTGGGTATCTTTTTCATCGCATTCAATAATTAATTCATCGTGAACTTGCAAAAGCATTTTTGCGCTTGGAATATCCTCTGTTAATGCTTTATGCACGCTAAGCATTGCAGTTTTTACAATATCTGCAGCAGAGCCTTGAATTGGTGTATTAATGGCGATTCGTTCTGCTCCTGCTTTTTCCATTTTGTTTTTGCTTCGGATTGTTGGGATATAGCGGCGACGCCCCATTATTGTTTCTACGTATCCTGTTTGTTCAACTTTTTCAATTGTAGAATGCATAAATTTTTGAATGCCAGAATACGTTGCAAAGTATGATTCAATAAATTCACTGGCAGTACTTCTTGGAATTCCAAGTTCGTTTGATAAACGGAAGGCGCTCATCCCATACATAACACCAAAGTTAATTGTCTTTGCTGTTC
>CAYJHL010000161.1:0-4262 GCA_964369585.1 uncultured Treponemataceae bacterium
ATATTGTTGTTTATTAATAGAAGATTACATGAAATTGATTGTTCGCAATCGGTAATTAAGTCATCGCCGTACTTTATTCTCTCTAGTTTCTTTTCTACCAAATCTTTTTGATCTTGATCTAGGTCAAATCCAATAGCATTAATAGTTGTATTCATTATGAACCCCCTTATGAATCATATACTAATTATACACCATGAATTACAATCGGTCAAATGAAGATTCTATATTTAATTCACTTCTATATTTTGCAATAGTTCGTCTCGCAATGTGAATCCCTTTTTCTTCTAATAATTTTACAATTTTTGAATCGGAAAGTTTTTTTTCACCTGCCCTTTCGCTTTCATTGAGTAACAATACTATTTGATGTTTAATAGCTTCTTTTGAGTCTGGAATATTTTCCGTATCTTGGTCGAGTTTATTGTGCACCGCATTAGTGAAAAAATATTTTAACTCAAATATTCCCCAATCACATTGAAGGTATTTACCATTTGCAATGCGTGAAATAGTTGTTTCATGCATTCCTATTTTTTTGGCAACATCTTTTTGGCGTAATGGAACAAGGTGGCCTGGGCCGTGTCGAAAAAACTCATATTGCGTTGTTACAATTTCTTGAATTGCTTGATACATTGAGTTTTTCCGATACTCCAGAGACTGTATAAATAGTTTTGCATTTTGCACAGCTTCTAGCGCAAAATGGTGAGCTTCTTTTGATTTGTTTTTTTCATCAATTATACTTGTGTACACTGGGGAAAGTGTAATTTCTGGCAAACTCCCCTTTAAAAACTCTACTACAAAACCTTCAGTAGTGTTTTCATCTTCGTCATCATTCTCATCCCGTTTGCGTATTATTACATCTGGAATAACATATTGCACCGTTGAGTTTACTGCATTAAAATTTCGAGCAGGATATGGGTCTAGCATCTTAATACATGCTAAGGCATCTTCAACCTCTTCAAGCGTACAGTCTATTGAGTTATCTTGGAGATGTTTTTTTATGAGATTTACACGTTTTTTTTCCAAAACAGAAAAATGGTTTTGTAATATTTCAAATACAAGAGGGGAACATACACCATTCTGTTTAGCTTGATACAAAAGACTTTCGTTTACAGACGGGAACGCGATACCTTGTGGTTCAAGTGTACGAATTATTTCTAAAACATGATTTAGTGAAGCCATCGTTTCATTTGGATATAATATTTTCTCGAGAGATGTACTAAAAAAGCCATGCACATCGAGGTTTTGTATAATTCTTTCGCCTAAATTTCGTTCATTTTCGCTGAGGTTTAGTAGCGATAATTGAAAAAGCAAGTGTTCTTGTAGTGATTCTTCATGGTCAGCGGTATTTTCTAAAAATGACTGAAAATTATCGCTTGCATTAGAAAAACGCGAAGTTTGAGAAGGAGTAACAGTTCTAATAGATAAGTCGGCATCTTTTACTATTTCTATTGCAGGATTTTTTTCTGCTTCTTTATATACTCTATCACATAATTCTTCAACAGGAAGCCTTAAAAGATCTATTGACTGAATCATTTGAGGAGAAAGCTTTAACTGTTGCTGCATTTTTTGAGAATAATCTAGCTTTAAATTAGCCATAAAATTTCCTATTGGTCATAATTTTAGTATAGCATACTATCATACTTTTCGATATACTGTATTTATGGATTTATTAAAAAAATACGGAATAGCAATTCCGAAGCTATTATTACCAAAAAAAAATATTGATTTACAAAAATGGGCTGTTATTGCATGCGACCAGTATACACAAGATACAAAATATTGGGATAATGTTGCAAATATTTCTGAAGGGAGTCCTTCTACCCTAGAAATAATTTTGCCAGAAGTGTATTTACACGATACTGAAAAAAAAGAAAAGTATATAGAAAACATACATGGTACTATGAAAAAGTATCTCGGTGAGGGAGTTTTTCAAGATGAGTTCTCTGCCTTTATGTACATAGAACGAAAAACAGGATTTGGACGAACACGGAAAGGTTTAGTTGTAGCAATTGACTTAGATAGCTATGATTGGAAACCATTTAGCAAAAATCTTATACGAGCTACAGAAGCAACAATTATTGATAGAATACCTCCAAGGGTAGCAATACGAAAGGGCGCTCCAATTGAAAGTCCACACATTATGCTTTTAGTAAATGATTCTAAGCGAGCGTTAGTTGAAGCCACTGGCGCCTCTGCTTCAAAAAATACGCCTACCTACGACACAGACTTAATGCTTAATGGTGGCCATATTACCGGTTGGGAAGTATCTGGCGATTGCAATTTTAAGAAAATAGAACAAGCCCTTGAAATTATTGCAAAAGACAACACCGAAAAAGATAGCTCTGTATTTATGTTTGCCGTTGGAGATGGAAATCACTCACTTGCAACGGCAAAAGCTGTTTGGGATGAAGTAAAAAAAGATTGTAAAGACGTAGAAAATGCAAGCGAAAGGTTTGCCCTTGTTGAAATAGTAAACATTTTTGATGAAGGTTTAACCTTTGAGCCAATTCATCGTGTATTGTTTAATAGTGACAAAGGTGATTTTGTAAACTTTGTAAAAGAAAATTGGAATGTAGAAATACAAGTATTTGATACTTTTGAAGAAGTTGATTCTTACACTGAAAAAAACACATCTTCTTTTGCAGTGATTAACACTGAAAACAGTAAAACAACATATACTTGTATAACAACTGACAAAAGAGGCCTCTTAGTAAGTCACTTACAACCATTAATCGATGAGTTTATGAAAGACAAGAGTAGTGATGACATTGACTATATACATGGAAGTGAAGAGCTTTGTCGATTGGCACAAAAAAAAGGTAGCATAGCTCTCTTTTTACCACCAATCGAAAAAGAATCTTTTTTTGAAACTATTGAAAAAAATGGGCCACTTCCAAGAAAAAGTTTTTCGATGGGCGAAGCCGATGAAAAAAGATTTTACATGGAATGCAGGAAGCTTAATTAATTAAAGTTATTTTTGTTTGTGTTAAACTGGTTGAAGCTACTGCATGCTTTCTATAAGCTATCCGCAGATTTCGCAGATAGCGCAGATTTTTATTATTTAAGCGTGTAAATGGCATACCATGCACCATTAAAATAAAAAAACTACTGCAGTAGATTAATTCTCTATTTAAAAGCTTTTTCTATAGCACTATCCAATAGAAATCCCATAAATCGGCGTAATCTGCGGATACATCATTATCTACTAATCTTCTTTCTAAAGCCTTCCACTCGTGCACTTGCAGTTGTATCCCAACCACTAATTTCGCCTCTCTCAAGATATTTATAACCAAGCCCTGCAATCATTGCACCGTTATCAGTACAAAGTTTAAGTGGAGGAAAAATACAATCAAGATCATTTCGTTGTGCTAAAAGCTCTCGTAACCTTGAATTAGCAGCTACACCGCCACCCGCAACAATAGTTTTAAGCCCTGTATCTTCAACAGCAGTAAAAAGTCTTTTTAATAGAATATTCACTGCTGCTTCTTGAAAACTTGCAGCAATATTTTCTGGTGTTTTTTCATACCCTTCAACCCAAAACTGGTCTATTTGGTTTATTACCGCTGTTTTTAATCCAGAGTAGGACATATCGTACTGATGGTTTCCTTTATGAAGTGACGGAAGGGGAAACTTGGCAGCTTTTATATCGCCATTTTTTGCAAGCTTATCAATTGCAACGCCACCTGGATATCCAAAGTCATAATACTTTGCAACCTTATCAAAGGCTTCTCCTACGGCATCATCGACAGTAGTACCAAGCACTTCAATGTCATCAAAGTTATTCACTTTGCAAATTATACTATGACCGCCAGATACTAAAAGGCCAAGATAAGGGTATTGAATATCGCGCTCTAAGTGAGCAGCGTATAAATGTCCTAGCATATGATTCACTGCAATAAAAGGTTTGTTAAGGGACCATGCGTACGTTTTTGCAAAGCTTAAACCTACTAGTAAGGATCCCATAAGTCCAGGCCTATTAGTTGCTGCAACGGCATCAATATCACTTGGTTGTAATTTTGCTTCATTAAGGGCTTGGCGAACAACAGGTAAAATCCATTCAGCATGTTTCCTACTTGCAATTTCAGGCACAACACCATTGTATACTTCATGAAAAGGTATTTGTGTTGCAACCACACTACTAATAATTGTTCTTCCATCTTCAACGATAGCTGCTGAAGTTTCATCACACGATGATTCTATGCCTAATACTCTCATACAAGTCTCCATTTTGTTTAGTAGCGCATGATATGGATATCATGCAAAAG
>CAYJHL010000162.1:0-4262 GCA_964369585.1 uncultured Treponemataceae bacterium
TTGAATGACCCGTTTATAATCTTGGATTGATATGCTGTTTTTTTTGGATAGCACATATGCATTTTTTCCAAATGTGTATTGAACTGCAAGTGCTTTAAAGGCACTTTTTTGAGTGTCTAAAAATAGGGTTCTATCCCACTTTTGCTCCTCTCGTGATACTACAAAAATATCAAAATCTCTAATAATAGCATCATAATTAAATGCTACGGTAAACTTATTTGTAAGAACCATTTATATCCTCCTCTTCAATTTTCTTCATCATTTTTTTTATTGTATTCCCATTTGTATCGAGTAAACATGGTATTTGTATTATGCGCTTGTCTTTTGGTACAGCAGTTTCAAATGATGGATCACCAACAATATTAATAATATACACTCTTTTTGCCCCAATTTTATTAAGTTTATATGAAATTTCTTCTTCTGTCGTTCTTCTGTCTTGTTTATAGGTATATTTCCAATGTTTAAAATCGACATAAACGCCAGGAGCCATTTCATAGTCAAATACCTCATAATACTCTGGTTCGACTATCGGCTTTAATACTATCCCAAGTTCTTTTTTTAAGATAAAAGAACCAGCAACTTCACCAAGGGCTCCTTTGTAAATATTGTTATACAATACTGGACACATCATATACTCCTCTTTTTTAAAGCTAGTTGCATATCTGTTTTTTTCAAAAAAATCTTGCATACCTGAATATTTTAAGATAGTTTGTAATCCGGAATTCGCTTCTGACATAGTGTGTATAATAAAATTTTCTGTTCCTGCTAATAGTTTTGCTCTTTTGCTTTGCGTAAAGGCCGCAGTATCATTGCTGAAATCTATTATTACATCATCAAAATCATCTTTTGTTGAAAAAAGGTAAGAGTTTTGTTTTATTCCGCTAGATACATAATACTTCTTTATCAAAGCATGTTTATTAAACAGTTTTATGCTTGCGGTAGGATAACGCAATACTATAAGTCTCATATGCTCCCATTCTTCCATAGTTTTGTCCGTCCATGCCGTACGTAAATATTGCATAATTTCCCAATTTGCAAATGATGATATTCTTGCTGCAGCATTGAGTTTTTCAAGCTCATGTTCACTTTCATTTTGCATTGGCTGATTTTTCAATGCAATCAGTGCTTTCATTTCGGGTGGCAAAATGTGTTTTTTTAATTCATTGGTGTCAATATTTTCAAGAACCTTCGAGTCAATGTATATGTGTATATGCTTATTTTTCACGAAAGTTCTACACATTCTTCCTATTGCTTGCATAACAATAGCTGTTTCATAGAGCTTAATGCTTTTTCTAGAATATATTTTACTTGTCATAAAAGAATACTGCTTACTTTGGCGTTTAAATGCAATTTTTATTAATTCTTTTAACTCTTTACGATTTATTTCATCATGCTCATATAATTCTTCAGCTAAAATACACATACGCATTGTTTCTTCAATATTGAATTTTCGACTACTTCGTGTATTTGTAACAAGATTTGTAATTTCTCCTAAATATAAAGCATCGAAGTCCTTTTTAAAATGACGTTGATCTCCATCACCTTTGTATGGTGTTAGTTCTATGAACCCTTCTTTTGTATCAATAGGGTACTGAAAATTTTGTCCTGCCCCAATTGTTTTATACGATGACATAACAAATAATTTTTCACCATGTTTCCATTTCTCTAAAATTGCTTCTTTTGCTGCATCGAAATTACTACTGCTTAAAAATGCAATGGAAGGATTTTTATGTTGCTTATTCTTCTTCGCTACAAGCTGAAAAAGTTTTTTCAATGTATCTGGGTGCATATTTGGATTCGAATCTTTTGCCAATGCCATTCCTACATAAAGCATTGATGAAAGGCTTTCAGTATGTATAAATGAATACATGGCACGAACAATGTTACAATATCGTAATCGATAGTAATCATCTTCTGCAACATTCAAAATAAGTTTTGAAGCAATTTTTGCTGCATCTCTATCAGTAAAAATTGATTTGCACTCTTGTTCGCAATCAAAGGAATTAAGAGATGAAGGAAAGACCTTTGTTGTAATTTGAATCTTTCCATCATCATATGGTTTCCAGATTTTTTCTAGTTCAATTCTTATAGTATTTTTTAGCTCTTGTGGAAGTGTATGCAAATCGTTCCCCAGAGCTTCTCTTAAGTGGCGTATATTATAGTTACTTGCTATAGATGGCATCTCTGCTGTCGCTGATAAACCAAACACCGTTGCTCTTTGTGCAAGGGAAATAAGAATTTTTTCAGCAGCAGTACGATATTCTATTGCTTTAATATTTGTTTGTTCATTATGAGACGGATTGTCTTCAAATTCAAATATTTTAAAACCCTTTTTATAATATGAAACTTCTGCAAACGCTACTGTGTCGGTACGGTTTTTTGTTTTTTTTGGAAGGCTCGCCTTTACTAACGCTCTTTGACCTTTGCTTAAATGCAAACTACGAAGAATAGTTTCTAAAGCATTTTCTTTACTTATTTCATCAAATGTATCTTTAATGTTATTCTGTGTGCGAGCATATTCTTCTGCCCAATGTAAGGAAAAGGCACTAAATCTTTTTATAACCGATGTAATTTCTCGTAGCATAGCAAATATATTAATGTCACTTCGCTGCTTATTTTCATGGTAATCTTTCGCTGTTTCAAAAACTATCTCAACTTGATTAGCTTTTTCGTTTTTCGAAGTGCGAATATAATGTTTTCCTACTTTGATAATGTTTTGAAATGATGCATCGTTAAAAAGAAAATTCTGTTGTGTATCGATACTATCTTTGTGGGTTTTATAATGCAAATGTAGTTCATATTTTTTATAGGTTTGCTCTAGGTCATCCATAAAAAGTGAGATATAATCTTTTTTCCCAACTTGCTTACTTGCTGTTAGTATACTATTCGGGAGTGCACTTGTTTGCAAGCTTTTATACAATTGCACAAATAATTCTATGTAATCTTCATGTATATTTAATGCACTTTCAATTAAGTGATTTGTGATGGTCTGTTTACTTTCATCAAACTCATCAATAAATATAATTGAATCTTCAATAAAGCTTGCTTCAAGAAAATCATAGCTAGGTTCAATGATGGGGGTATTTTTCATTAAGAACTTTTTTACACTCATAATAAGAATAGGAAAGTCATCGGTATACACAGAAGGGTATAGTATTCCAATCCAGTGATATTTTTTTTCTGTCTTTATAGCATGTAATCGTTCTTCCTTTGTTGGGAAATCTTTCATTAACTTTTTTTCTATAAAAAAACGAAACTGCCTTTCTGCTTCGCGTACCTTTTTTTCCAATAGCGCCAAATAATCGTTGTCGTGTGCTTGGTTTGCAGATGCCTTTTTGTATATTTCAACTTTTGTTTTTAATAAGTCATAATGCTCATTTATAAACTCTGTATGAACTGGTGTAACGAAAATCTTTTCTATAATTTCATCAAAAACTGAGCGAATATGGAGTACATTTTTATTGTATATATTCTCTTTTCCAAAAGCTACCTGTAGCTCTTTAATGGCTAAATTTTTGTTCAATGATGTAATAAAAATGATTTTTTTAGTTTTACTACTATCCTTTTGATATGCAGATATTGCTTGCGCCGCATAATATGATTTTCCATATCCTGTAGGCGACTCGCAAATATATAATCCCTTGCTACTTTTTTTCATTACTTGTAAAAAGTATTCTTTCATCTTGCCCTTCCTTTTAATTAAAATATCAATAGTATAGCATGTTAAAAGGACGTATATTGTCCCACTAAAAATATTTTTAGAAATAAAGATGATACGAAAGCTTTATTTTTTTTGATGTGTCGTTGTATGGGTATTTTGAAATTTAAAAAGACAAAAAAAAAGCTAAGTTACATAGTAACTTAGCTTTTCGCTCCCCCGACTGGGCTTGAACCAGTGACCCACAGATTAACAGTCTGTTGCTCTGCCAACTGAGCTACAGGGGAATGTCGTTGTGTTCAACGCTTAATCATTTTATAAAAATATGATTTTTTTGTCAAGAGTATTATTAAAAAAAATCATATTTTTTTAATAAAATTTGTAACCTTTTCTTTTAAATATTCTTACAAAATAACATTGTAGCAAATATGCAATTCTAAAAATATGCATGATTCTTATCCGTAAAAATACTGTATTTTTTTACCTATATTTCACATTTTTTGTTAAAGTCACTCTTGCATTTTTTTATGGTTGCGTTTACAATATTACTATAGTACAAAATTTTGAGGGGTTCTATGGACGTCCAATTGCAAGAATTAATTGA
>CAYJHL010000163.1:0-4254 GCA_964369585.1 uncultured Treponemataceae bacterium
AAGTTACACCATGCATACCCGTAATAGACTTAAAATACTCTTCCATGTCATGCATAATCTCTAATGCACCTTGAGTTGCGTTTTCATTTGACAAAGGATGTAATAACGCAAAAGAGGGGTGCCGTCCTAATTTTTCATTTATTTTGGGATTATGTTTCATTGTACAACTTCCCAATGGGTACATATTTTCATCGACACAAAAGTTAGTTTTTGAAAGATTAAAATAATGTCGAACAACATCTACTTCACTCACATCAGCTAAGGGCAAATCTTTTCGAAGAAGGTTAGAGTGTAAGTCATATTTTGTATCTACTTTTGAAACCGCATAGGTATTAGTACCTTTTTTACTTTTTTCGAAAATTGTTTTCATTATTTTTGCCCACCTTTAAGTGTATCAATAAAAGCATCAATTGACTCTTTAGTATCTTTTTCAGTAGCACATACAAGTAGGCAGTCTTTTAATTCAGAATACCATTTGCCAATTTCTATACCAAAATCAAAGGACTTACCAAAGTTGCTTGGTTTTTTAAGTACAAACTCATTGAAAAATGGTACATCACAATCAAATGGATTAGTAAAACCCAATTCTAGTAAACGCTCCCTTAAATAAGATGCATTATAATGATTCTGCCGTGCAACTTCGCTTAGTTTAACTCCAACAAGACTTAAGTATATTGACGCTCGAAGCGCAATAAGTCCTTGATTTGAGCAAATATTTGATGTTGCTTTATCGCGCCTAATATGTTGCTCTCGTGCTTGTAAGGTAAGGGCAAAGCAAGGCTCTCCATTTTCGTCTTGTGTTAAGCCAACTAGCCTGCCAGGTATTTTCCGCATGTAACTTTCTTTAGCACACATAAATCCTAAAAGAGGGCCACCAAAAGAAGGATAGTTTCCAAAACTCATTGCTTCACCACAAACAATATCAGCACCTTGGTCTCGAGGCGTTTTTAACAAGGCTATACTCACAGCTTCTGATACGGTGAAAATAAGGTCAGTCTTTTTTTCATCCTTAAGTTCAGCGATAGCTTCCATGTTTTCTATAACACCAAAAAAGTTGGGAGACTGAATTACTATATTTGCAATATCATCGCCCATGAGATTTTTAGCTTCATCTGTATCAGTTACAAAGCCGTTTAATGGAATTTCAACAATTTCTATCCCTACAGCCCAACAATACGTTTGTAGCGTTTTTCTATACAAAGGATTTACAGCTTTGCTAACTAAAATTTTATTTCGTCTTTTTTCTTTGCATGACATCATAACAGATTCAGCTAAGGCTGTAGCACCATCATAAAGGCTCGCATTTGCTACATCCATTCCAGTTAAACGACACATATTAGTTTGATATTCAAAAATTGCAGTAAGTGTACCTTGGCTTACCTCTGGTTGGTATGGAGTATATGCTGTGTAAAACTCACTCCTACTTGCAAGCTCATCAACAGAAGCGGGGACATAATGGTCATATACCCCTCCTCCGCAAAAGGGCGTGTTACCATTTTTTTTTGCAATTTTTTCAAACTCACTTGAAACTTCCATTTCTGTCAACGGTTTTGGAAGACCTTGTAATGAATCAAGTAGTATGTCTGTAGGTAAATCTGCGAAAAGATCATCTATGTTTGATACTCCAATTGCATCAAGCATTATTTTTTTGTCTTCATCGCTTAACATTGTGTACTGCATGAATTCCTCTTTAATAACTAGAAGCTAGTTTTTTTCAATAAATTGTGTGTACTCAGCTGCACTCATTAAGCTTGCTAGCTCTGAATCATCAGAAAGCTTTACCTTAAAAAGCCAAGCAGTGTCATAGGGACTTTCATTAAGTATTTCGGGTGATTCCTCGACGCCCTTATTTACTTCGATAATATCGCCTGAAAGAGGTGCGTATACATCAGATGCGGCCTTTGCAGATTCTACAACTGCTACGCTGTCGCCTTTTTTAACTGAACCATCTTGAACAGTGCATTCAACAAAAACTATGTCGCCTAAATTATTTTGCGCATAATCTGTTAAACCACATGTAGCGCTTCCATCACCATTATCTTTTACCCATTCGTGCTCTTCAGAATACAGTAAACCTGTAATCACTTCCTTACCATTAGCCATTATTCACTCCAATTTTATTTTTTTTGCTATTATATTCATAAAAGGGCCTTTTAACGATGCAGGCCTTAACTGGTTTTTCTCGAATTATTACATCTATTTCCTGTCCAGTACAAAGTTTAATTCCAAGTTCCTTTTCTACATTTTTAACATCTAGTAGTGCAAAGGCGATACCTTCTTTAAAAAGCGGAGAATGAGTACCACTTGTAATATAACCTATATCGAGTCCATTATATTGAATACGATATCCTTCGCGAGGTATCCCTCTCTCAAGTAACTTAATGCAAAACACCTTTCGGCTCACTCCATTTTCCTTTGCATCAAGCAATGCACAACTCCCAATGTAATCTAGTTTAGAGTTAATAGTCCAAGCGAGGGATGCTTCAATAGGATTTATACTTTCACTTAGCTCATGACCATAAAGCGAATAGGCAGCTTCAAGTCTTAATGAGTCTCTACTTGCAAGACCGCACGGTATGAGCCCGAACTCTTTTCCATTTTCGAGTAATGCATTCCACAATTTTTCAGCAATAGCATTGTCACAATACAGCTCAAAGCCTGCTTCGCCCGTATACCCTGTATTAGATATCATTATTTCATTACCTTCAAAGCTACAAAAGTCAAAGAAAAACCGAGGTGGAATAGAAAAGTCAGGAAATAGTTTGCGTATCACATTTTCAGAGGTGGGACCTTGCACATCAATTTTGGAAGTAGTTTTTGACTCATCTATTAGTTCAACATCCATGCCATCTGAGTGTACTTTAAGCCATTCAAAGTCTTGTGTAATTCTTGATGCATTTACAACAATATAATAATCATTTTCGCACTTTTGAAAAATAAATAGGTCATCAATTACACCACCGCTCTCATTACAGAACATAGTATACATACCCTTTTTATTTTCCAATTTTGAAAGAGAAGTAGGAACGAGTTTTTCAAGGAGCAGTTTACTATCATTTCCTTTTAGAGAAAATTCTCCCATATGTGATATGTCAAACATGCCACATGCAGTTCGCACTGCCATATGTTCTTCTATTGACGAGGTATACTGAACAGGAAGTTCCCAGCCAGCAAAGTCTACAAGTTTTGCACTTAATGCAACGTGACAACTATAAAGCACTGTTCGCTGTAAATTACTCATAGCGTATTATAACACAGGTTATTATAATTGGCAAAGTTTTTTTTTTACGTAGCTTCTATTATTTCTACCTCATAGATTAATAAAAAAAGCTTCGGAAAATTTTTCCGAAGCTTTTTGCTTTATATTTCGCTTTCGTTTAATACTTCTATGAGAGTTGCCTCATAGATGGTAGGTCGAACAAATGTTTTACTACCATCGGCAAGCTCCCATATTTCATCCTCTATTTTTATTGCATTAATTTTAACTGTTTTATGTTGAAGTTCGATAAACTGTTCAAACAGCTCATCATCAACATAGTAGGTTGTATTATCAGCAGTAACAATTTGAATAGTCGGAAACATGGAGGTACCCGTTAAACGAACCCTCCCTTCTATTTCCGTCCCTTGTGCTACAAACATTGCCATAAAAATAAATACAAGTACATGTGTAATTCTTCTCATTCATTAGTTCCTTTCCGACTTAAGCGTTCCTTGTGTTACAGGAATAATCTTATAGTCAATTTTCGGAAGCGAAGAGGCCTTTCCTTGAATGCTTGCTGTAACAGGAATGTTTTCTGCAAGTGTTACAGGAACAGAAACAACAGCCTCAATATCATATGCTGACACAGCCTTGTCATTATTTATAGTTACATGAAATGTTTCACCAGATAATGTAAATTCAGAACGCACAATGTTTGCATCATCCCCTGTCGTGGCACTTTCAGTTACTACCGCATCCCCTGGATAAAGATTAACATTTTTACCATTCCCTGTATATATTTTAGAAGAAAGATCCAAGTCACCACCATAGAGACTATCATATTTCCAATATGCATACTTTCCATCATTCCCATAACCAGAACCTGGGTTTTCATTTGCTATTAGCCAATCGGTGAATACTTGTTCCCATGTGCGACCATCATTAAGAGCAGAAAGTACTGCTTCATATGTACCTCGGTCTGTAGTTGACTGTGCAATATTTTTTAGAATAGTACTTTTTCCTGAACCGCTAAATCCCACGATTGCTAGCGTTTC
>CAYJHL010000164.1:0-4180 GCA_964369585.1 uncultured Treponemataceae bacterium
TTTTACTTTCGAAGTAAACGAAAAATCAATTGCAGGTTTTACTGTAACAAGTAGAGCAACCATAAATGTTCCAGATGCATATAATATACCAAGTGATAAGCCCTATGAATTTAATAAACAAGTCGATTTTTTAACAAACTTTACGACAAAATCAGTTCTATCTATTCCACTTCTATCTATGACTGATGAAGTTCTTGGTGTTATGCAAATAATTAACCCCAAAAATGAAAATGATGAAGTTATTGAATTTACACAAACAGATGAATTATATGCAGAACAACTTTCAACAATTGCAACCGTTGCCTTAGAAAAGTCAAAGCTTTCTAGAGCAATAAAACTACAGAAGATTATGGAATCTGAAAGGGTCTTAAACTCTATACAAGACGTTGATATCCTTTTAGAATCTTTGCTTACAGAATCTCGTTCTATTGTAAATGCTGATGCAGGTTCTATTTATGTGTATGAAGATGGTAAGCTTACAATTAAATACGCACAAAATGATACACAGTTAAAAAAAGTTGATAATAGACGCAAAATCCCTTTTTCTTCGTTTACGTTTGAAGTAAATGAAAAATCTATTGCGGGTTATAGTGTAGTTAGTCGTTCTATTCTCAATATTCCTGATGTGTATAACTTACCAGATACAACTCCGTATAAGTTTAATAAAGACCCAGATGTTAAAACGGGATATAAAACTAAAGCTCTTTTAACTATGCCTCTAATTTCTTCTGGTGGAGAAGTTCTTGGTGTGTTACAGATTATTAATCCTCTAGATCAAGATGGAAATGTTATAGAGTTTGACTCCGATGCAGAGTTTTATTTACAACATTTTGCCTTTAGTGCAACAAAAGCTTTAGAGAGAACTCGTCTAACTCGTGCAATGGTTATGAGAATGATACGGATGGCTGGGTTTAGAGACCCAAAAGAAACAGGCTCACACGTAAACAGGGTAGCAAGCTGTTCGGTAGAAATTTATGATCAGTGGGCTCACGTAAGGGAAATTCCTGAAGATGAGAAAAATAAATATAGAGATACACTTAAAATTGCAGCTATGCTTCATGATGTTGGCAAGGTAGGTATCCCTGATACAATCTTAAAGCTTCCAAGAAAGTTTACTCCAGAAGAGTATGATGTAATTAGAACCCATACTTGTATAGGAGCTATGCTTTTTGATACGCTAGAATCACCTATTGATGATATGGCACTTGAAGTTGCGCTGCATCACCATGAAAGATGGGACGGAAATGGATATCCTGGAAAAATTGATGTATCGAAGGCAGAAATGGGTGATACATCTACGATGCTTTTTGGTGAAGCTCTATCTGGTGACGAAATCCCCTTATCTGCACGCATAGTTTCACTTGCTGATGTATATGATGCGCTTTCTTCAAAACGGGTTTATAAAGAAGCTTGGGACCATAATTCTGTAATCGAAGAAATTAAGTCGCAAGCTGGTAAACAGTTTGATCCCGAAGTTGTTCAAGCTTTCGTTGAAATTATACCTGATATCGAAAGCATCTATGCGTCATTTCCTGAAGATTAAATTTAAAATAAGGATTTATTATGTTTAATAAAAATAAGCAACTCATGGCCGAAGGCATGCTATTAGTTGTAGCAATTGTATGGGGTAGCGGATTTATCGCTACTGAATATGCTATAGAATCAAAGATGCCAAGTTCCCTTGTGTTAAGTATTCGCTTTATGCTTGCCTCTGCTATTTTATTTTTCTTCACAATTAAAGATCTAATGCGTATCGATAGAAAAACCTTGATACATGGAGTAGTTGCAGGGACGTTATTATTTTTAGGCTTTTTCATACAAATCCTTGGTCAAGCACAAACGAGTGTTTCAAATGCAGCATTTTTGACGGCTACAAATGTTGTTATGGTTCCTTTCATTGTTTGGACCATTTCTAAACATAAGCCGAAAACTCAAACTTTTGTTTTAGCCACAACAACACTCATAGGTATTGGAATACTAACACTTAACTTTCAGAATGGGTTTTCATTTAATGCTGGAGATGTTTCAGTGTTACTTTGTGCTTTATTGTTTGCCTTACATATTGCTTATTTAGGAATTTTCTCTAAGGGATTAAACACTAAAGTACTGACATTTTTACAACTATTCACTGCAGGTGTTATTTCAACTATTGTTTTTCTTATTGTTGATATAAATAATGTAACTATTGTGTCATTTCAAAATGGTTTACTCCCAGCTGTGTATCTTGCTTTTTTCTCAACACTTTTTTGTTATTATTTTCAAACAAAAGGACAACAAATAGTTCCGCCAGGAAAAGTTGGAATTATTCTTTGCACTGAAGGATTTTTTGGGAGTCTTTTTTCGATAATTTTAGGCTTAGAACCTTTAAAGACTACCGTAATAATTGGTGGTATTGTTATTTTAGGCTCGGTAATGCTTTCCGAAATAGATTTTAGTAAAAAAGGAAAATAACCCTTTTTTATAGCGCCATTAACCGTATTTTTTTTTGTAGTTCTCTGTCAAGCATGTTTGCAAATTGATTTAAATCTTTTTTTGAATATGCATTTGTTTTCATTTCTGGAATACCACTTTGAATGAGCTCCAAATTAAAATTCCTAAAAGAAAGGCTTTCTCGAATATTTTCCTTTGTGTATATCTTTCCTCTATCACTTAGAACTACTATATTTTTTTCAACTAAGCGCGCAGCAAGGGGGACATCTCTTGTAATTGTTATATCATTTTCACTAGAATTTTCAACAATATAATTGTCGGCAGCATCGGCAGAATCATCTGAAACTACCATCGATAACATGCTTAAGGGGGGAAGGGGTATTGTTCTATTTGCTACAAAGATGGTTTTAGTTTGAAGCCTTTTTGCAAATCGTATTATTAATTCTCGCACTTGTACAGGACAAGAGTCTGCATCAACCCAAAGCGTAAAGGTCATGGGTTAATCCTATCTAAGTCTTGAATCATTTTTAAGGTAATCCTTTCCACTTCGTGTAAATCTTTTTGGAGTTCTGGATTTTCACCTGTATGCATTTCTAAGTGCTTTTTTACTTCTTCTGCTTTTGCACGGTCCTTAAAAAGTTCGTCGCAAATCATAATTCCTGTGAGTATAGCAACCTTTTTGGGATCCGTATTATGAGCCATCAACTTTACTTCTTTTGTTACTTGTGTGTAATAAGATAATAATTTATTTAAGTATTCATTATCTTCTTTTGCTTCGATAGAAAAGGATGTGCCTAAGATATCTATATTGAGCTTACCCATAGTAATTAAAAAATATCCAATTGAGATTGCTGGGCTTGTTGTAACATTCCTTGGTGAGGCTGTTCATCCTGTATTTCATGTGTAGTAGTATCGTTATTGTTTTCGTTAGGAGCTGCATTAAATGGTCTCACAGGTGCATCTGATGTTGTTTCAATAGGAGTTTGCTGTGTAGGAACATCCTCTGTTGCTACTTCCTCTGTAACAGTGGCTTGAACTGTTTGGTCTTGATCTTTTCGAATACTATCTTCAACTGTATTTAGTTTATCGAGTACACTTAGAATTCCTTGTTCAATTTTCTCTTCATCTTGTTCAAGTCGTTCGCATTGTTCTCGCAATAGTTCAACTTCGGTTTTTAAGTCTTCATTTTCACTTGTAAGTTTTTCATTATCGTGCTGTAGTGCAACGATCTTTTTTAATGCGTGTTCAACTTTTTGTTCAAGTAATTTTATTTGCTCTAAAGAAATCATATAGTACTCCTTATAAAAAAATAAGGGAGTAACTAATTTCTCTGTAGAAGTTAAATCAGTTATTCCCTTTATTAATTAGTAAAAAACTAAAATTAGTTTACTGCTTTTTTTGCAGCTTCAACTACTGCAGCGAATGCAGTTGGATCTTCAATAGCCATGTTTGACAAAGCTTTTCTGTTGATAATAATACCAGCTTTGTTTAAGCCATCAATAAATCTTGAATAACTAATTCCTTGGTCTCTTACTGCTGCATTAAGACGTGTAATCCATAAAGAACGCATATCGCCCTTTTTATCTCTTCGTCCTACGTATGAGTCAGATAATGCGGCTGTTACAGCATCTTTTGCTGCTTTAAAGTTTGTGCTTCTTCTTCCGCGGAAACCTTTTGCTAATTTTAAAATTTTCTTTCGTCTATTAAGACGTTTGCTTCCATCTATTGCTCTTGCCATTTGTTTCTCCTA
>CAYJHL010000165.1:0-4179 GCA_964369585.1 uncultured Treponemataceae bacterium
CTAACTACAAAGAATACATGAAAGGTGACTTATACGTAACTCGTTACAGTCTCTAGTATGTATTCTTCATAGATTATTGCCTACCTTTAGGTGGGCAATTTTTTTTATGGTGAAATGCACTCACAATTTACGACACCCTAGTCGTATCGCGAAAGTGAGTAAATGATAGGAATTGAATATGAATCTTCAAATGAAAAATATTACTAAGAGTTTTGCTGCGGTAAAAGCACTTACTGATGCTCAGCTTACTGTTGAGCAAGGTAGCGTTCATGGCTTATTAGGCGAAAATGGTGCTGGTAAAACTACCCTTATGAATATTTTAGCCGGAATTTTACCGCCAGACAGTGGTGACATTATTATTGATGGCGAAAAAATACACAAAATGACTCCGCATAAAAGTTCGGAGCTAAAAATTAGATTTATTCATCAAGAATTAAATTTATGTAATGACTTAACAGTTTATCAAAATATGTTTTTAGGAAATGAAATATACACAAAAATTGGTACTGTTGATAAAAAAACGGAAATAGAACGAGCTCAAAAAGTTCTCGATAATATGCATTCAAACATTAAGGCTACAGCCTTAGTAGATGATTTAGAAACTGCTCAAAAACAATTAGTTGAAATTGCGAGGGCACTTCTTTTTCAGTCAGAATTAATTATTATGGATGAACCTACAACAGCTTTAAATAATAAAGAAATAGAAGACCTCTTTACCATAATGAGAACATTAAAAGAGCAAGGCGTGAGTTTTATTTATATTTCTCATAAAATGCCTGAAATATTCTCAATATGTGATCGATACACAGTATTGCGTGACGGTACATTTATTGAAAGTGGCTTAATTGCAGATATAAATGAAAATAAAGCAACAGAATTACTTATTGGACGAAGCTTTGTTAGCACAAACTTAAAAGAGGGGTTACCAAATTATATAAAAGACGAAAAATATTTAAGTGTAGAAAACCTTAGTGGCGCGGATTATCACGATGTTACGTTTGATGTTAAAAAAGGTGAAATACTTGTAATTACTGGCTTGCAAGGATCAGGTTCTGCAGACCTTGCAATGGGTTTATTTTCAGCTAATCCAGTTAAAAGTGGCACAATAAAAACTCGCCATGGGCTATTAAAAGCAAAGCACTTAAGTGATGTAATGAAAAGTGGTATTGCAATGATTCCTCGAAACAGAAAAGAAAGAGGAATTATTTCAGATTTATCTATTAGAAGTAATCATTCAATGGCGTATTATACTTCTAAACATAAAAAGCTCTTTGTTTCTCAAAAGGAAGAAGCTCAAAGATTTGAAAAAAATAGACAATCTATGAGTATAAAAGCCGCAAGCGATTTAAATCTTATTACATCGCTTTCTGGTGGAAATCAGCAAAAGGTAATTGTTGGAAAGTGGTTAAATATTGATGCAGATGTGTATTTAATGGATAATCCAACTCAAGGTGTAGACGTTGGTGCAAAGTTTGAAATATACAAACTTATACATGACTTAGCATCAAAAGGAAAAGCAATTATTGTATTTAGCAATGAGTTTCCCGAAATATTCCAACTTGCCGATAGAACCCTAGTCTTATACAAGGGAAAAGTAAATGGAATAATTAACAGAGATAAATTAACAGAAGAGTACGTAATGGCTCTCAGTACTGGTAGTAAACAGGAGGCAAGAATATGAAATTTTTAGATAATATTAAGGGTGCAAAGAGATTAACATGGCACACCATTACTACATCATATGGGCATTGGTTAAGCTTTTTCCTATTGCTTGTAGTTGCAACAATTATTAACCCATCATTTTTAAGTTGGAGCAATATTTCAAATCTTTTTATACAAGGTTCCATTATAGGAATTTGCGCCATGGGTATGAGTTTAATCATTTCAGCAGGAATGATTGACCTTTCTGTTGGGTCAACTGTTGCTATTGTTGCAGGACTTGGTGTAACTGTTCTTAATTCAACACAGAGTATATTTTTAACTGTAATGTTTTGTATTGTTGGTGGTTTAACTTCAGGTTTAATAAATGGACTTTTAGTAACAAAAGGAAAAATTGCACCATTTATTGTTACATTAGCAACAATGTCCGCATGGCGCTCTATAATTAATCAACTGGGACAAGGTGGCCCTTTTACGGTAAGTGAAGAAATGTACCAAGCATTCAGAGATATTGCTGCGGGGCGTTTTTTAGGAATACCTCATTTGATGATATTTTTAATTATTATTACAATTATTACTGCAGTCCTTATGAGTAAAACAAAGTTTGGAACCTATGTGTATGCGATTGGTTCAAATCAACAAGCAGCACGTCTTAGCGGTATAAATGTTGATAAAATTAAAACACTTATTTTTATGTATGCAGGTTCTTTGTATGGGCTTTCAGCCTTTTTACTTGCAAGCCGCTTAACTTCAATTCAAGCTGCGAGTGCAGGGACAGCTTACGAAATGGATGCAATTGCAGCAGTTGCTATTGGTGGTACTGCAATGGATGGTGGACGTGGTAAAATTATCGGAACCTTCCTTGGTATTTTAATGCTTCGTATAATTAATACTGTACTGATTATGGCTAATGTTCCCCCTTTCCTAAACGGCCTTGTAACAGGTATCGTAATCATTATTGCAGTTCTTGCACAAAGTAAGAAAGCTGGAAAACACTAGGAGTTGAAAATGAAAAAAATAGCAATTATTGGTGCTGGTGGAATGGCGACATATCACTTAGAAGGGTACCGTTTGGCTGGAGCTGATGTTGTAGCAATGTGTGATGTTGCTATCGATAAGGCAAAAGATTTTGCTAATAAGAATAATATTCCTCATGCCTATAGTTCAATTTCTGAAATGATGGCAGGAAGTCCAGAAATCGAAGCTGTGTCTGTAATTACTCCGAATAAGTTTCATCATACTGTAGTTATGGAAGCATTAAATGCAGGCTTGCATGTTATGTGTGAAAAGCCACCGGCTTTAAATGCAGCACAAATTACAGAGATGCATGAAACAGCTCTTAAAATGGGTAAAACGCTCATGTTTAACTTTAATAATAGAGCAAAGCCTGAATCTAAGGCTATGATGCAGTACATAAATCAAGGGGTAGTGGGCACTATAAACTCAGCCCAAGCTTCTTGGATTCGAAGGGCTGGTATACCTGGTTTTGGGGGCTGGTTTACCAATAAAGAACTTTCTGGAGGTGGCCCAGTAATCGATCTTGTTCATATGCTCGATCTTGCTCTTCACTTTATGGGTGACCCTGAAGCTGATTATGTGCTTGCTAAAACATATGATACTTTTATGGATAATCCAGCATTTAAAGGACCATGGGGTATTCCAGACTCAAAAGATGCTGTAAACAATGTTGAAGCTGCATGCCATGCTTTTATTACATTTAAATCTGGGCAATGTCTTACTGTTCGCTCTTCTTGGGCAGAAATGAATGAAAGAGAAGTTGCATCAGTTGTGTTTCAAGGAACAAAAGCTGGTGGAAAAGTTGAACGCCTATTCGAAATAGATGGAATAGATGAAACTTGCATTGATTCTTGTATGCTCTATACTGAAGAAAATGGCAATCAGGTAGACATGCGAGTTATAGTTAAGAAAGATGAAACTATGGGGCGTGTAGAGAGTGTTGCAAACTTTACACGTGTTCTTGAAGGCTTAGAAGAACCTTTAAACACTTCTGCGCAAGCTGTAAAGCTTATGAAAATAATTGATGCATTGTATGAATCCCAACGGATAAATGCTCCTGTAAAGTTATAATACTATTATAATTATAAAAAAAACTGCGATGGAGAGACATCGCAGTTTTTTTTATTTAGTTTGCTTTAATTGAAACTTCGTTTCTGTTTTCGTAAGCGTTTACAATGGCTTTAATAAAGTCACCGTGAGGGTCATTTAAGGTCATTGTTGCAGAAGATGTAACATCTACTAGCATGTCTTTTTCTTCTTGGCTTAAGGCGTCATATTTTGCCTTATCCTCTGCATTCATATTTTCGCTTTCTTTGAGTGGTTTCCCGTTTATATCTGATGTATACTTATTGTACCAATCCACAACTTCAGTTACCGTCATTCCAGTAAACATGTTTTCAAAATAATCCATTTGCTCTTTAAATGAACCTGAGTTAAGCATGTAGCTGTCGCCTCTTTCATCTTTTGTTGTCCAGCTGTTTGCATTTTCTTTTAAGTTTTCTT
>CAYJHL010000166.1:0-4157 GCA_964369585.1 uncultured Treponemataceae bacterium
AATTCATCCAAACCTTTTGCTGATATTTTGTTTAATGTTTGTATTTTATACATTTGTATTCTCCTTATGTAATTAATAATTAACAAGTAATAATTAATATTCACTGCTTTAAAACTGAAAAAATCTGTAAGAGTCAAGAATAGTTAAATGTTTCTTTGACTTTATAAAATTTTCATTATTAATTATGCATTATTAATTGTTAATTAACTAAATTTTCTTTTGCAAATTGCTCCATAAATGCGATTAAAGCATTTACACCTTCAATTCCCATAGCATTGTACATTGATGCTCTCATCCCGCCTACTAAACGATGGCCTGCGAGATTCATTAATCCTTGTGTTTCTGCTTCACTTACAAAAAGTTTGTTTAGGACTTTTGATTTTTCTTCATCAGTTTCGTTTGTTAAAAATGGTATGTTCATTAAAGAACGACTTTCTTGTTCAACAGGTGCATTATAATATGGACTATTATCTAGGTATTCATAAAACTTTTTGGCTTTTTCTTCATTTCTTTTTTTCATACCTTTTGCACCATCATTTTTTTCAATCCAAGCAAGAACTTTGCCCATTACATATATGCTCCAACAAGGTGGAGTGTTGTACATTGATTCACCTTCAACATGCGTATTATACTGTAACATTGTTGGTGTAAAGTCAAATGGTGAATCTTGTAATAAGTCGTTTCGAATGATAACGAGAGTTACTCCTGCAGGAGCAAGATTTTTTTGAGCTCCAGCGTATAAAAGTCCAAATTTTGATACATCTAGTGGCTCAGAAAGTATACAGCTTGAAATATCTGCTATAAGTGGTATTTCTGTTCCATCCTCCCTTTTTCCCATGTTTGGAATATATTTAAAAAGAGTACCCATAATGGTATTGTTTAATGTGATATGAGCATAATCATATTCACCTTCAATTTTTTCAATCTTTGGAATGGCTAAAAACTTTTTGTCCTCACCTGATGCAACGACATCTACTTCAATATATTTTTTTGCTTCGCCAATAGCTTTTTTTGCCCATACACCTGTGTTAACATACGCAGCTTTTCCTAACTTTTTTAAGTTTAATGGAATCATTGCAAATTGAGTACTTGCTCCACCTTGTAAAAATAAAACAGTATAATTTTCAGGAATAGACATAAGTTTTCTAAGCTTTGCTTCTACCTCGGTAATAATTGCTTCAAATGGCTTTGAGCGATGGCTCATTTCCATAACACTTTGTCCTGTTCCATTGCAGTCTAATAGCTCCTTTTGAACCTCAATTAATACCTCTTCTGGTAAGCAAGATGGTCCTGCCGAAAAATTGTGTACTCTCATATAATCCTCTCTTTTTTGCTCGTAGCATTTTTTTTGTTAATATGCAAGGTTTTGCAAAGCTGCAATAACCGATACATTTTCTACTTTTGTTGTTTTCATTACTGGAAGTATAGCATTGGTATAGTTTACAATTCCTTTAATGCCGAGAAGGAAAAGCCTTTGTGCTATAATGGGCGCATCTTTATCATCTACATCTAAAATTGCATATTCTATATGCAATTCTTTTATTACGGATTCAAGCTCTTTTATTACAAAGAGCTTAAAAGGGGCGTTCATTGTTTCTACCTTGTTCATGCTTTCATCGAAGCCTGCTACTATTGCAAAGGAAGATGAATCAAATTCTTTTGATTGTATTAAACCTTGTGCAATTTTACTGAGCCCGATAATACAACATTTTTTTTTGATTGTAGTATCAGTGCTATTCATTTGCAAAGTTTTTTGTATTGCTTGTAGTAGTTCCTCTCGGTCATACCCATTTGATGCACTTTTTATTGGATAGCTTTTTAATGCGTATGAAATATCTTTGCGTACTGTTGTATCTTTCCATCCACTTATTGACTCTATGTCTATTGAGGTAATATATTCACTTTGTTGTTGTTGCAAAAGCCTTATTAGCTGGAGGAGACGTAATTTTGTTGGCTTCGGAATCATATATACCTCTAATGTGAAAAATATCACGTTATAATTCTATTTTATAATGATATTTATTAGATGTCAATTAAAAAAGTGGGTTTTTATTATAAATTTCTCTTTTTATATATTATAATGTGAAAAAAATCACAGTAAAACCGCTTAAAACACTTTCTGTTAATTCTATTAAATATTTTTATGTTAGCAGTTGACATTTTTTTATAATGAGTATAGAGTATAGAAATGGCAAAGGTGCCGTAGTTTTTGAAGAAAAGACTGCGGCACCTTTTTTTTTGAAAAAAAATATTTGATTTTTCCAAATTGCCATGTTACAATTATAAGTGTCTATGCATATGCACAGATATAGAAAAAAAAGGAGTATTTTTATGCAAGTAAATCTTACGGTAACCGTTGTTGTAGTAGTCTATCTTATTGCAATGCTGCTAATCGGTTGGTATTCATCAAAGAGAATAAAGTCTAATGTTGACTTCATGGTAGCTGGTCGTCGACTTGGGCCGATACTAATGGCTGGTACGTTAGCTGCGACAGAAATAGGTGGTGGTAGTTCACTTGGGGTTGTTCAACAAGGGATGCAAAGTCACGGTATTAGTGCTGCATGGTATATTATAACTATGGGCTTTGCTTTTGTTATTCTGACCTTTATTGCTCCTAAATTTCGGGCAGCTACGGTTAAAACTGTACCTGAATACTTTAGACGTCGTTATGGGAAATCTTCTGGTTTAATTACTGCGGTAATTATGATGCTTCCATTAATAGGTTTGACAGCTGGTCAATTTATTGCATCTTCTGTTATTCTTTCTACTATGCTTGGTCTTGACTATACCGTTGCTGTTATTATTGTAGGTGTTATTGTTACAATTTATGCAATTATGGGTGGGTTATGGAGTGTAACTTTAACAGACTTTATTCAAGTATTTTTAATAATAATTGGTATGCTTATTGCGGTTCCTTTTGCAATTAACTTAGCCGGCGGTTGGGATAATGTAACTTCAAATGTTCCTGCTGAAACATTTAACTTATTTTCAGGATACTCTATGAGCGATGTTATAGGGTTAACGATTATGTATCTTGCTACCTTTACGGTTGGGCAAGAAGCAGTTTCTCGCTATTATGCTGCACGTGATGGAAAAGCTGCTAAACAAGGTTCTATATTAGCTGCTATCATCAATTTTGTGTATGCATTTATTCCTGCAATAATGGGTATAATTGTACTTGCACTTATTAACATGGGTAAATTTAGTGCAGCAGACTTTGGAGATGTAGGGGCTCGCTATGCGCTTCCTGTATTAGCTATCGAAGCAATGCCAGCTATTATTTGTGGTCTCCTTTTTGCTGGTATTATTTCTGCAACAATGTCTAGTGCAGACTCAGATCTTTTAGGAGCTGGTTCAATTTTCTCGAACGATATTTATAGAGCTGTAATTAAACCTGAAGCAAGTGATAAAGAAGTTATGAATGTTACGCGTGTTGTAATGGCTCTTGTAGGTGTGCTTTCTACATTAGTTGCCTTATTTAATACTTCTAGTATTATTACAATATTAATGTTCTCATTTACTTTACGCGCTGCTGGAGCATTTTTCCCGTATGTTATTGGTCATTACTGGAAAAAAGCTTCTACTGCTGGTACAATTGCTTCTCTTGTTTCAGGAACATTGATGGTAATTTATTTAGAACAAATTTCTGGAAAAATGCTTTTTGGAATAAAAGTTGGGCAACCAATTATTCCAGGCCTTATTATTGCACTAATTTTCTTTTTGGTGTTCTCATATATCATGCCGACAAAAAATGAAACAACAGAGTTGGCAGTAGAAAAAGACTAATTGTTCTATTGTTTAAAATAAAAAAAACGTGGTATCGATAAGAAACCACGTTTTTTTTGTATTTAGTTATTTTTTTAAGTCTTCTACAAGTTTGCCTATTCTGTTTAAGGCTTCTTTTATTTTGTTAATATCAGTTGCATAACAGCAGCGCACAAAGCCTTCCCCGCCTGCTCCAAAAACAGTTCCTGGAACAACAGCTACTTGGTAATCGTTGATAAGTCTTCCTGCAAAATCTTCTGCACTTAATCCCGTTGAGCGAATGTCTACAAAAATGTAAAAGGCGCCATCTGGCTCAACTACAGGCAGACCAATTTCGTTTAGTCTTTTTGACATAAGGTTTCGCCTTTGTTGATATGATACTCTCATTTTTT
>CAYJHL010000167.1:0-4155 GCA_964369585.1 uncultured Treponemataceae bacterium
CAGGAAAGGAACAGTATGAACAATAAACCAATTTTAGGAATTTTAATCGGAGACGCAACAGGCGTCGGACCAGAACTAACAGCAAAGCTTGCAGTTTCAGGTTTTTTAACTGAACATTGTCGCCCAATACTTATTGGCGACATTCGTATTTTTAATCGCGGGCTTTCATTTATTAATGAAACGTACAACTGCCAAGTTGTAACAGATATCAGCCAAATTGACTGGGACAAAAAGGAAATCCCTTTTCTCGATTTAAACGACCAAAACCCAGATGAACTTCCTATTAAAAAGGTAAGCGCAATTGCGGGAAAGTCAATCAATGACCAGCTTGTACTTGCTTGTCAATTTTGTCTAGACGGAAAAATCGAAGGATTTACTTTTGGACCATTTAACAAATCAGCAATGAAAGATGGCGGATGTAAATTTGAAAGTGAACACCATTTAATTGCAAATATCTTTGGTGTAACAACTCCGGTAAGTGAAATTAATGTTCTTGGTAATTTAATGACAACAAGAACTACAAGCCACATACCTATTAGTGCTGTTAGTGAAAACTTAACTGAAAAGAAAATTATGGGTGCTATTGAACTTCTCTATAAAACAGTTAAAAACACAGGTGTTGCTGAACCAAGAATAGCTGTATGCGGTTTAAATCCTCATAATGGCGAAGAAGGCCGCTGCGGACGTGAAGAAATTGATATTATTGCTCCAACAGTTGAAAAAGCTCAAAAAGCAGGCATGAATGCAACAGGTCCATATCCTGCAGATATATTATTTATTAAAGCTTTTAATGGCGATTTTGATGGTGTTGTAACAATGTTCCATGATCAAGGCCAAATTGCTCTTAAATTAAAAGGCTTTGACCAAGGAATAACAATAGCAGGTGGACAGCCATACCCAATTGTTACTCCTGCACACGGAACTGCTTTTGACATTACTGGTACCGGAAAAGCCGGAACAGGTGCTTATGAAAATGCTGTCAAGATGGCAGCTAAAATGGCGCTAACTAAAAGAGAATCAAAATAAAAAAAGACAAAAAATTAAAACTCGGTACAAACATACACACGTTTATTTGTACCGAGAAAATCATACTATAATAAGGAGGTCAGTATGAAAGGTATAAATATTAAAACTATTTTTCCACTTGCAACAGCTCTAGTAGCAGCAATGTTTATCTATAACGGATTTGCTGTATTTGGATTCTGGGATGACACAAAGGGACCGCTCGGAGGGTTTTTCCCTGCAATAATGGGGATTGTACTATTGATTGTTAGTATAGTTGCCTTTGTTTTTTCATTCAAAGAAGAAAAACCCCATTTCCCAAAAGAGGATTTATTAACAATTGCAGGGCCACTAGCAGTAATTGGATCAACATTTATCATCGGGTTTTTCCCTAGTATTTTTCTTTACCTATTTTTTTGGTTAAGATTAGTAGAAAAAACATCAGTTAAGAGTGCACTAAAGTTCACTCTTTCTGTAGGCATAGTAGCATATTTAGTGTTTAGCGTATGGCTAAAAGTAAACTTCCCTATGGGATTGTTTGAATTATTATTCTAGAGGTAAAAACATGGAATCTATTGCATATTTATTATCAGGTTTTGAAGTTGTTTTTACACTACAAAACTTTTCAGTAGCAGCACTTGGTGCTGTACTCGGTATTCTTGTAGGCGCTATGCCTGGTATCGGTAGTTTAGCAGGTGTCGCACTTCTCCTACCTTTAACGTACAGATTTAACCCAACAACAGCAATCATAATGCTTGCATCATTGTACTATAGTAATATGTTCGGTGGTGCATACAGTGCAATTCTTATTAACATCCCAGGGGATGGTCCTGCTGTTATGACAACGCTCGATGGTTATCCAATGACAAAAAAGGGAAGACCGGGCCAAGCATTACTCATATCAAATATTTCATCATTTACCGGTGGTTTAATTGGTATGATTATTCTTTCCTTTACAGCTCCAGCACTAGCTCGATTAGGGCTTCATTTTGGACCAGTTGAAATGGCGGCACTCATGCTTCTTGCAATGACGTCTATAGGATGGCTAATGGGCGAAAAACCATTAAAAGGTGTTGTATCAACTCTTATTGGTATATTAGTTGCTTGCGTTGGTATGGATGCGGTAACAGGTAATCCTCGATTTAACTTTGGTAGCATTTACTTAATGGGTGGCATACCTTTTACGCCATTAGTAATTGGTGTTGTAGGGTTTTCTAATGTATTAAGTATGATGGAAGAACGAAGCAAACAAATTAAAGTTAATACCAAATTACGCATCAAAGACAGTTTACCAAGCAAGGATGAACTTAAACGATTGTTTCCACCAGCAATTCGCTCTGGTATCTTAGGAACATTCGTAGGAATTCTTCCAGGTGCAGGTGCAACAACTGGTGCATTTTTAGGTTACGCTGTACAAAAAGGTATGAAAAACAAAGAACCTCTTGGAACAGGTGCGGTAGAAGGTATTGCAGCATGTGAATCTGCAAACAACGCAGCTGCAGCCGGTGCATTTGCTCCACTTTTAGCACTCGGTATTCCAGGCTCAGGAACAGGTGCTGTTCTTCTTGGTGGACTTATGATGTGGGGATTAAACCCTGGACCTCTACTATTTAGCCAACAACCAGAGTTTGCATGGGGAACTATTGCATCATTGTTCTTAGCTAACTTTATTACACTAGGAATTGCATTCTGTATTATTCCATTCTTGGTAAAAATTCTATCAGTACCGGTTTCTTACATGATTCCTGCAATTACAACAGTATGTTTAGTTGGCTCTTACAGTGCAACAAACTCTATGTACGGTGTAATAGTTATGTTCCTTTTTGGTATTCTTGGATACCTCATGAACAAAGGTGGATACCCTACTGGACCACTCGTGCTTGCAGTGGTATTGGCAAAACTATTTGAAGTAAACTTACGACGCTCCTTTATTATTTCAGGAGGAAGTCCATTAATTTTCTTTGAAAAACCAATTTCACTAGTAATATTAGTTTTATTCTTTGCTTTATTGTTAACACCTATTATCAAAGCAATAATTAGAAAAACTAAAAAACAAGTAGCTTAAGGAAATGTAATTCATTTCTTTAAATATAACAAAAGAATTCGGAGGAATTTTATGAAAAAGACACTTATCGTATTAATGGTAATGGTTATGGCTGCAAACATCGTATTTGCAGGTGGCTCAAGTGAAAGCGCAGATGGTACTTTCACACCGTCAAAAGACATTGAATGGGTTGTAACATCAAGCCCAGGTGGTGGTAGTGATATTTTTACTAGAACATTAGTAGATATTATAACAAAAGAAGGATTAATTGAAGAAACTTTCCTTATCAACAACCAAACTGATGGTGCAGGTGAAGTAGGACGTTTAAGAGTAAGCACAAGCAGAGATGATGGTCACCTTCTTCTAACTTTTAACAGTGCAGACCTACGCCCAATGGTTCTAAACACACCTAACAGAATTGAAAAATTCAAACCAGTTGCTATCATGGCTGCTGACCGCCAATTATTCGTAAAAGGTAACAACACACCATATGCTGACCTTGCAGAAGCAATTGCAGCTGCAAAAGCTGGAACTCCTGTAACAATGGGTGGATCAAAAGGTGATGATATTACTGTATACGAAATGTTCATTGCAGAAGTAGGATTAACTGAAGAACAAATGCCATACATCGTGTACGACGCTACATCTGATGCTATTACAGCAATGTTAGGTGGACACGTAGACTTAGCATTAGTAAAACCAGCTTCAGTTATGCCATATATTGAATCAGGTGATGCATACCCTGTAGTAACAATCGCTTTAGAAAGATACACAGGAGCTTTAGCAGATGTACCTATTTTAAGTGAAATCGGTGATTACGAAAACTTCGAACTTCCTCTTTGGAGAGGTGTTGTAACATCAGGTCAAACACCAGATGCTGCAGTTGCTTTCTATAGTGAAGTATTAGCAAAAGTTGCTGAAACAGATGCATGGAAAGATGGATATCTAACAAAAAATCAATTGGCAAATGCTTTCATGACATATGAAGAAGCAACACCATACATGAAAGATTTCCAAGAACAAGTATTAGCTACAAAATAATTTTTCAAATATTTTGAAAGTTTTTGCAAGGGATGAGGTCAAACTCATCCCTTTGTTATAGAAAATAA
>CAYJHL010000168.1:0-4088 GCA_964369585.1 uncultured Treponemataceae bacterium
GTTAACTCTCCCTCTTGGAAAATAATGCCAACAGGTGTAGAATATGTAGGTCTACCATTAGAGAATAAGTAATAATCTCCCGTATCATAATCTTTTTTGGTAAATGTTATTGGCACATTAAACTTATCAGTATTACTTGCATCTGCTACAGCTTCACCAAAACCTGTATACTCAAAAGCCGCATCATCACTAACTGTCATATTCGTTTCCATGGCATCAATTATTGTTCCACTACTTATTCCACTATTTTCTTTTACCGCAACTTTTCGAGTTCCACCCATGGTTATTCCACCATTTATAGCCCAACTACTTGTTCCCATAACTACCGCACCAGTAATTGAAGGTTGGAAAGTCGCTGCTATGCTATCTTGCTCTATTTTATGTAAGTTTCCAGTAAATGCTCCATATTGATTCTTTACCAATATGTCTATTGTTATATCTTTACTTCCACCAACAAAGGTTTCATCTTCTTTTACGGTACGTGCACTTATTGATACTAGCGCTTCTAGACTTCCTTCTGTTTCTGTAACCACTATATCGCCTAAATCGATTCCAGCATCACTAAACTTTGCATCAAATGCATGCATAATAGAGCCTTTTATTGCATTCTCTCTTTCTACTTTATCAAATACATCTTCTACAGCAAAGTCCATCTCTACTGCTACCGTTTCAGCCGACCTTAGATTTATACTTTCTACTTTTGCCTTATTATCTTCTGCAGCACTTACAGGTGTTCCAAGTATTTCATAGATATTTACATTATTACTAAAGTCTCCTGTCAAAGTTACTTCAATATCTGAAACTCCATCTTCATCAAAGAGATAATTTGTTTTAGCTTCTGCATCGACTATACTTGTTCCCAGTATTCTCACCGTAGCTTCTGTTCTCTCTACATTTATTGCAACTGCCACAACATTAGGTGCTAAAGCTTTTACTCCTCTATTCCCCAAAGCACTGTTAAAGGCTGTAACTATTGCATTTTGTACTGCTACTTCCTTTTGTTCTATTGTCTTATCAGCACTATCAAAAGAAACTGTTCCAGCACCTTCTGTACCTACTAAAACCATTGGCTCAAGTCCTGCATAAGTTGAGGACGCCTCAACTGCTACTGTTTCTAAGTTATCAATTGAAATTATCTTTTTTACAACAAAACTTAATGGTATTACTTTTTCTCTTTTGCTTCCTTCAAATATATAGCCATTATCTGCTGTTAATATTAATTCAAAAAGGTTATCTCCAACAGCTATTTCACTATCATCGGTCTCTATTCTTGCGCTCGTATTTGCAATTTGTGCCTTTGTAACAATTTCATCTGCTAAGGCTCTCTTTGTTAAAACAACTCCTGCATTAACTATTATTGAAGCATCAAATCCTGCTTGTGTTCCACCTTGTATTCCCCAACCTGCTGAACCTTCTGTTATAAAATCTGAACTTATCGGCTTTACACTTACTAATATGCTACTATTTTCAATTACTTGTGAGTCTTCTGTTAAATCTATAACGATACTTATTTCTTTCCCAGCAAAACTATGTGCTTCTCGTGCCCTTAACCCTGTTATGGTTGCCCTTGCCTCTGCTGTTTTTACAAATAAACTTCTCAATGTTGTTTTGTTATTAAACGCTATAGCTACATTCGATACATCTATATTTTCAACTCCATTTTCATACAGTGGTGTCTGTAATGCTTCTACTAATGCTACTTTTAATGCAGCCTCTTTTTCTTCATCATCTGTGTGTGCATTATGAAAGTTCATATTCAATGCTGCATCTACGGTATACTCAGCATTCAAGCTTGATCCACTTATTCCAGCCTTACTTTCGTCTGCTACTATTCCTTCCCATGTTATACCTGTTAACGCTACTATTGCAACATCGGTAAAGTCGCCATTCCCTGTTACTATTAAAGGATTCTCTCCAGCCTTAAACTCATACCCTGCTTTAGCTTCCATGTTCACAACAATATTTGCACTAGCATTCCCTGCAGTAATTGTAATGTCATTTACATCAACAACAGCACTTTCTACACCTACTAATTCATTTGCCTTTGCTTCTATTTGTAATTTTGCTTCATCTTTTTTATCGCTAAGTGAGTACAAATCTGTAAAATCTAGTGCAATACTACTTATACTTGTCACATCAACATAAACATTCTTTACAACGGTAAAGTTTAGTGTTATAGCTTTTTCTTTTAATCCATTTTCAAACTCATACCCATTACGTGCACTAAGTGTTAAAACAAGACTCTTTTCCCCATCATTATCTTCACTTATATTCCCTTCTGCAAAACTTTTTACTCTGTATGTTGCATTCGCAATTTCTATGTTTTCTACTATAGCTTCTCGAAGACTCTCATATGTTACATCTTCTCCTGCTGGTACATATACTATTGCTCCTTGCGCCATTTGCGCATTTTCTATTTTCCACTCACCTTCTACGGTAAATGTATATACATCGCTTGTTGGACCTATATCTGTGTCTACAATGTCACTATCTTCTATTATTTGTACTTCTTCAGTGAGCTCTACTGTAAACCAATTCTTTCCTTCTGTAAATGCCCACTCTTTTTCATCTATTACTTCTAAACCTACTACCTTTACTGCTACACTATCATTTTCGCTGTTATATGTAATTTGTATATTTTCTATACTAAGGTCTTTTACTCCAACTTCTTGTAAAGGTCCTCCATTAAACGACTCTACTATTGCCATCTTTATTGCAGGTTCCTTTTCTGACTCTAGCGTTTCAACTGAAAAACTCATATGCACAGGATCTGTTATTAAACCTTCTTTTACTATGGCTTGACCAATTCCTGCTATGTCTTTACTCGCTTCTGTTGCTTTCCCGACTAATCCTACTAAGCTTATTATATGTCTATCAGTGAAATTTCCCCATACTTTTATTGTTAAAGGATTTTCTCCTTCCCTAAACTCATACCCTTCTTCTGCTTCCATACTTACGACAATATCTGCACTTGTTTTATCTTCACTTACTACTATGTTATCACTATCTACAACTGCGCTATGCACACCTTTAATTGCATCTACTACGCCTTCGACATATGCCTTCGTTGCTTCTTTTTTTTCTTCTAGCGAATAAAGGCCTGTAAAATCAAGCGAAATTTCCCTTACATCATCCTCAATATCTATATATTCATTCTTTATAAGCTCAAATGTTATTTCTACTGTCTTTTCATTCTCTCCATCATAAAAACTGTATCCACTATGTGCCCTTAATGCCGCAATTAATTTCTTCTCCCCATTATTTCCTGATGCTATCTCACCTGCTTCAAATCCTAATAAGCGTGCGCTTGTGTTTGCAACATTTACGCTCTCTATTATTTTGCTTCCTAGCTTATCATAACTCATCTCTTCTGCTGCACTTACAATTACTTTTGCATCATTTCCTATTTGTTGCCCTTGTAATACTGCCCAGTCCCCACTTGTTATAAGGCCTGCATACTTTGGTGCTACACTTTTGTCATTGAGATGTTTTTCTTCTATTACTAAGTTCTTTTCGGTTAGCTTTATTATTAATGTTGGTACGACATCCTTAAACTCATATCCTGCTGCCGCTTCTAGCCCACTTATCCTAACGATTGCATCCGTCATTTCATCTTCGGTATATGTTATGCTGATATCTTCTAAGCCTATTGCTAATACTCCAGCTTCTGCTAACGCTTCGTTAAATGAGATCTTTATACTTTCTTTGATTGCTTGTTCTTTCTTTTCTTGCGTGTTTTGACTTGGCTCAAAGCGTATGTGTACCACTTCACTTATTAGTGATTTCCCTAATACCGCTTCTCCCATTCTAACAGTTTCAATCGTGCCGTCCACTACCTTCCCTTGTAGTCCGACTAAATCTATACTGTTGTCTTGTATGTTTGTAGAGCTTTCTTTTACTCCATTACTTTCTATTTGGGGTGTTGCCACTTGTTGACAACTTATAATTACTGCTGCTAATACACTTACTAATAAAATCCGTTTTATCATTGTTGCACTCCTTAGTACTACCCCCCCCTCTCTCAATTGCACTAGAATATATAGTAATCATTAAAAAAAATCAAGCACACATGTTGTTTTTTGCGGTTT
>CAYJHL010000169.1:0-4075 GCA_964369585.1 uncultured Treponemataceae bacterium
TTTTTTCTACACTTTGTCCTAAAAGTTCTTTTGCAATAATTAGGCCTGCTGAACAACCTAAACGGGTTGCTCCAGCATTTACCATTTCTTGTGCAGATGCGAGGTCTCTTATTCCACCCGCAGCTTTTACACCCATATCATTACCAACTGTTTTTCGCATTAAAGCGACATCTTCAGGCGTCGCACCAATGGCAATTGGTTTACCTTCTTTATCGCTTCCTGGAGTACCAAAACCCGTAGAAGTTTTTACAAAGTCAGCTCCTGCAGCTTTTGCGCATTCGCATGCCTTTTTTATTTCATCATTTGTTAAATAACAGTTTTCAAAAATGACTTTTACAATGACAGGTCTATCAATTGGATTTACTGCATCTTCTTCACTTGCGCGCTCATCCATTTCGTGGGCATCTTTTGCAGAGACTACTACATTTTCTATATCGGCTTGTACGTCATCCCAGCGGCCTTCTTTTGCTGCTCCCACATCAATAACCATGTCAATTTCGTGTGCACCGTCTAGAACTGCTGCAATAGTTTCTGCTCCCTTTATTTCAGAGTTTGAAGCACCTAGCGGAAATCCTACTACGGTACATACGGCAGGGTAGTAACCATCCTTATTGGGGGTAGAAAGAAGTTTTGCTGCAAGAGGCACCTGCACAGGGTTTACACAAACAGATGCAAAGCCATATTCTTTAGCTTCATGGCATAATTTTTCTATATCTTGTTTAGTGGCGGTTGCCTTTAAAACAGTGTGATCAATCATTTTTAAAATGTCCATATCGTACCTCTAATTATGTTTATGTACTTCTATTATGCACTATTATATGCGTATGTTCAATAGAAAAATCTAAATAAAAAAATATTATATAATAAAAAAAAATGTTTTCTATAAAAAATATTGTAAAACAGTTAAAAAAATAAGGTGTTAACTTGTGCTAACATAACTTTAAGGTGTAGAATATACCTAACTTAACTATTTGAGAGGTATAATTATGGCACACAAAATTAGTGATGAATGTATTAACTGCGCAGCTTGCGAAGGTGAATGTCCTGTAAACGCAATTTCAGAAGGTGACGGTGTTAGAGTAATTGATGCTGGTACTTGTGTTGATTGTGCTGCATGTACATCTGTATGTCCTGTTGACGCAATTAGTCAAGAATAAGTTGTATAACTATTCATAAAATTATACGGGTATATTTTACTTCCATGTAAAGTATACCCTATTTTTTTTTTATTCTCTATGGTATACTTACGAATGGCTTTTTTTCGTATGGGTACTGTAATTTGTACGGCATTATTATTTCTTCTTGTTGTTTTTCCCGTTTTTAATGCTGAATTATCATCCATTCTACCTGTGTCTGAGAATTCTTCAAATTTTCGCTTTCCTACAATTAAATCTCTTACGTATTCCGATGCAGTCTTTAAGCAGTTTAGTCAAGAGGTGAGTGATAACTACCTTTTACTTGCAAAAAATGAAAATCCAATACCAAGTATTTATACCTACTTTCCAACAGGAAATGATACTCTTTTGGCCATTGCCGCAAGATGCAATATCCCCTATGAGTCTATTGCAACACTAAATAATATTGCATTTATTGATTCACCTCTTATTGAAAAAGAGCTTTTTTTACCAACTTTTGCAGGTCTTTTTATAGCAGAAAAACCTCAAACACCACTTGAGTTTCTTTTAAAAACAAGGTATTCTATAAGTAGTACGAATATGGAGTTTCAGCTTGCCTCTTTTTCATTTAGCTATGTTCCAAGTGCAAAACTATCGCCAACGGAAAGGGCTTTTTTTACTGATTCAAGCATGATACCACCATTAGAAGTTGGAATTATTTCATCCTCGTTTGGGATGAGGATAAGTCCATTTACAGGGGAACAAACGTTTCATCAAGGAACAGATATTGCGGCAGCGATTGGAACATCTGTTTTTGCAACAAAGTCGGGAATTGTATCGTATTCTGGGTGGGATAATATTTATGGAAATTATATTATTTTACAGCATGATAACAATACGCAAAGCTTGTATGCACACTTAGATGAATTTTTTGTTTTTGCTGGAGAAGTAATAGAAAAAGGTGCTATTATTGGAACTGTGGGAAATACAGGTTTATCAACAGGACCTCATTTGCACTTCGAAATAAGAATAGGGCGGAAGGCTCAAGATCCTTCTTCATTAATAAAAAATTTTTGGCAGTAATTAGGAGAAAACAGCTTTAGAAATGAAAAAAATAACGTTATGCATAATTATTATTCTTATTATTTCTCAATGTTTATTTACTGAATCATTTCGAGTTAAAGGTGTTGTTAAATACACACTTGCAGATGAAAATACAACCCAGCTTATTACTCTTGGCATGGGTGAAGCTTTGCATCTTACACTTCCGAATAAAAGAGTTTTTTTGCAAGGTATTCAAATGAAGGTTAAAATGCCCGCATCTCTTGCTGAATATGGAGGTGCTGTTGCATATTCTTTTTATAGAGATATACAACCCTCGCCATCTGAAGATATTATAGATTACACTGCAGAGCGTTTACTTATAGGAACATTTTCTAATCGGTTAACGTACTATTTAGATATTCCTCTTACAGAAGATACAGAATTATCTAATGATCCGTACACAAAAACAATTGTCTTACCATATGATACTGCGATAGAAGACCTATTTTTTAGAGTGCATATTGTTATGAAAGGTATTCCTGATGGACTATGGGAGTCTTCAGTTGATATTGAAGTCAAACCAATTCTCGTAAATAAGGGATTATTAGATCTTACAGTATTATATCCAGCTCAGATTACAGAAAATGAAGAAGATTTCCCCTTTATTGTCTTTATTGATGACGATATAACAGATTTTACGCAAAAGCCAATTATGCTCGATACTGGAATGCATCATGTAACTGTGTCATCTGAGTTTTTTAGAAATGAAGTGCAAACTTTTTCAGTTGAAAAAGCTAAGACGACTCATGTAGAAATACAACTTAAAGATATTGCTCCGTTATTAGCAGTATCGGCTCCTGCTAATACGAAATTCTTCTTAAATGATATTGAGTATGAAGATTTTTCAGAACCCATAAAAGTGACAACTGGCACACATCAGTTGCGTTTTTCTATCGGTGAATATGAGATCATAAGAACTATAGAAATATTAAACGGAAGAACATATAATGTTGACGTTTCATTTGATGTTGACATTACGGAAGAGTAGTTTTACATAAAAGTATATACTTTATTTCGATAAAGATATTAAAAAAAAGTGTAAAGATTTTTGCATCATTACCCGATATTATAAATGTCGGGTGAGCAAATCCCCTCCCACCCATTGTTCACCCGATTGCCTTGATGGCATGACCGACATTCGTGTCGGTCTTTTTTTTTGGCTTGACAAAATGGCCATACTTTACTAAACTGTTACTGTGAAAAAGAATACGCGCAATGTTTACATAGTTCTAGGAGCTGCACTTATTTTTGTACTACTTATCGGTGGTGCACTTGGTGCTCTTATTGCTGGAACAACAAATATAAAAAACAATGAACACTTTACTGAGTTTGGAACAACACTTCCAACAAGACTTTTGGATATTAATGGTGAGCTCATAACTGAGTTTGCTTCAGATGAAAAAAGAAAAGTAATTGAATATTTAGATTTACCTCAACACCTCATAGATGCACTCACTACGCGGGAGGATGACAATTTTTTTGAACACTTTGGTTTTAACTTTGTTTCTATAGTTAGAGCTGCAATTGGACAAGTATTTGGAATGAATCTTGGTGGTGGTAGTACTCTAACTCAGCAAATTGCAGGAACATTATATCTCGATAGAACAGAAATAACAATTACAAGAAAGATTTTTGAGCTTTGGTGGGCAATTCAAATGGAAAGGCGCTACTCAAAGGAAGAAATTTTAGAACTATATTTAAATGAAGTATATTTAGGTGATGGTACGTATGGTGTTAACTCTGCTTCCGAATACTATTTCGGACATGATGCGCAAGAGATTACCGCAGCAGAAGCAGCTTTACTTGTAATTCAATTATCAAATCCAACTTATTATAACCCGTTTGAAAATCCAAAT
>CAYJHL010000170.1:0-4068 GCA_964369585.1 uncultured Treponemataceae bacterium
TAAGTAATGATAGAATGAACGGAAAAATTAAAACAGCTCAGCTTAAAAAGATTCCGTACATGCTTGTTGTTGGCGAAAAAGAAGCTAGCGAAAACAAAGTTGCAGTACGTTTTAGAGACGGAAGAGGACAAGAAGTTATGCTTTTAGATGATTTTATTGCGTATATAACTGAAAAGGTAGATACTTGTTTTGCAGGAATTTAGGCAATTAATAATTAATAATGAATAATTAACAATTATACGGTTTTAATTTATGAAATCTTTTTTAACTACCACGAAATTTTTAGTGGCATACGTAAGGATTTTTATATATTAAACAGTTATATTAATTAATAATTGTTCATTATTAATTAATTCCTAATCTAACACCAATGCTTGCAATGCCGTTATTAATGCCATTACCTTTGATGAGTGAACCAACGGGTAAGTATGCTTTTGCACCTAAACCAACTGTTAGACCATCTTCAAAAATATAATCCCATGAAAGCTGTATGCTTGGATATAAAAACTCTGCACCTTGCCAAAACCATGCATTCATATTATCTATATCATCTTGCACCGTTGAAGGCACATTGTTAGCAAGAATGGCAAAACGAAAGAGAAAGGAGATTCCTCCCCCTATTCGAAATATGTTGTTTTCTGTTCTAATATCGTATGTAAGTGGTATGTCAAGCATAATTGATGGTATGTATGCACTTCGATGTTCTATAGGCGAGGGTAGTACTTGCTCATCTTCCCATGCATAGTAGTTTGCAAAGAATTGAGCATGTGGTGTTATAGACATAGAGTCTTGTAGTTTTATCTGGCTTCCAACTCCGATTGAAAGTTGGATAGGAGATGGTGCACTCAGTGGATGTGTATTGAGGATACCTAAAGGACCTGCCGTAATGAGCACTGTTGCCTTGTTCGTTTGTGCATTAAGTGAAAATGAAATAAAAACCAAAAGTAAAAAAAACATAATGTTCTTTCTAGATACTATAGTCATAAAATTATGCTCCTAGCGTTGAATCTTGATATAATACTTGTTCCATATCTACAGCTAAAAATCCACTTGCACCGGTTTCAAAGAATGATGTTTCTTCCCAAGATACAATAAGTGTTGAGCCTGAAAGTGACATTGGCCCGTAGACATATCCAGGTCCAAGGTCAGGAAGTTTAAATGCCTTTGTTTCTCCGTTATTTATCACGCTCTTAGAGGGAAGTGAGCCCGCAAAACAGATTGTTCCATCTTCAAAAATGGCTATAGAGCAGTGATCAAATCCAAGGGCATAACCTTGAATTGGCTTTGTATTATTTGATAAGTGTTCATATTGTGTAGATGAGGGGCTGTTTTCTTCTGAGTAATTTAAATAATAAGAAATCCTTGTAGGAACAGGGGCAAGTAATTCCTGAATTTTCTTTGGCAAATCAAATGACTTTTGAGGCCTTGTTGTTTCCCGGTATTCGTTTATAGACAGTGTTGTTGTTTGTAGTGATTGATTTGATGTATCAGTAATGTCTTCTTTGCTAGAAAATGCTAGAGCATAAAAATCTGTTTTGCCTACTTGATTTGACTTTAATAGGATGTTCCATTCATCGTTTTGAAAAAAAACTTCTCGTATATCAAGAGCTGAAAAGCTTGGCAGTATGTCTTGAACATCATCAAACAAAATACGTTCTGAAAGGCTTTTTTTTGATAGTAACGGGAGATATTCATATGATTTTGTATCAAAGGTAAGTAAAAAAGGATCGTCATCTTGTAATACCTGTGGATTAGATATATTTTCTTCAAATATGGTATTAGTAAAAAAATTAATAACTGGTTTTTTATCAATGCAATAAATATCTGCTACTGTAGCTTTTGAAAATAGTTCAACATTTTTTATAAGTTTTGCTTCACTTGCAATCCCGTCTTTTTGAAATCCAAAAGTTTGCGGTGATTGTAGTAATCCAAGTTTATTAATTGTAAAGTATGCATCATCGTTGATAAAAGCACTTGCGGTAACCCTAATAGCTTGTGTCCAAGGGCTTGGCTCTATTGGTGGAGCATTTCGCGGGATATCTGTTTCCTTAAATCCATCCTGTGTAAAATAAAACCATCTATGAGTCGTTACCTTAGCTGAATTACTATTTTGTAACAGTTTTGCATAGTTACTCTCATCATTTATTTCTTCTTCTTTAGTGCACGACGTAGCTATTATCATTGCACTCAGTACTAGAAGTATTAGAATAGTACGTTGTCCAAGTGTATATATTTTTTTTCGATAATAAAATAGTTGTTTCATTGTATATAGTGTACCTTGCTTGAAAGTAAATTGCAAGAGGTATTGTCATCATTTTTCTTTTATACTATAGACATTAAACGTTCGGTCAGCAATGTTTTCTAGTATTAAATCTTGATGTAATACCCATGGGTTATCATATTTTTTTATATAATCAATGAATCGCTGCCAGTTAAAATAGGAAAGGTATGTATGTGTTTTTTGCACGTTTTCATTAGTTGCATATTGCAATCGATAAAGAATCCATGCTGCAAAACCTCCATAGGTATCTAAGGTTGTGTTGTAAGGATAAATGCACCCACTTGGTTCTGTATCATATGATGATGAGTAAAGTAGTATGGGGGTAAGATAATTTTTATTTAATCCAATAGTTACGTTTGATTGATTATTTGCCATAAAAAGAATCTTTTTGTTATTGTTTGCATCTAGGTATACAATATACGAGCTTCCATTACTTTGCTTTGTATTATCAAAAAGAAAGGTGACATTATCATGTGTACCAAAAAGATTTTCAAATATATTAGTGCATGAGATGAAAAAAGAAAATGTAAAGAACAATATTATACAATATTTCATGTGCTTCTCCTATTAAAGTATACCCGACTAAGCTACTACATTAGATAGTCGGGTATAGTATAGGCTATTTGTAAGATATAGGAGGTATCTAATCCAATTATTAGGAGTATAGGTTTGGAATAGTACAAACAGCCTGTATATATATTATTGTTCTAAATTGCAAAAACGGTACAGTTTTTATGATTTTTTTTAATTTTTTCTTTTTGAATAGAAAAAACTTATTATCCCTATTCCAATTATAATTATATAACCAATAAAACTATGGGCTACTGGTAGTTCTCCATAAATAAAGAATCCTAAAACAGCAGCAAAGAGAACTTGAGAATAATCGTACACGGAAATCTTTTTTGCTGGAGCAAACATATAAGCATTTGTTACTGCAAATTGTGCAAATGTTGCACATAATCCTGCAAGTATTAGATAGCATATTTGCATTGTAGTCATGGGTTCAAAATTGATAATAAATGAGGGGGTTACTGCTAAGGTTGAAAAACCTGCAAAAAAAAGTATTATGCTTACAGGATCTTGACCTCGCTCTCCGAGTTTTCGGATGATCGTATATGCAGTCCCTGATGCAAAGGCTCCAAATATGCCAATAATTGCTGGAATACTTATGGATACGGCATTAAGGTTTGGATTTACTATAAAAATACTCCCAATAAATGCAATAAGTACTGTCATTATTCGAAAGGGACTAATTTTTTCATGCAATAAAAAAAATGACATAATAATTGCAAAAAAAGGTGCTAGTTTTGCCAGCATAGATGCATCAGATAAAATAAGATTATCTACCGCATAAAAGTTACAAAGAACACCTATAGTTCCACAAATGCTACGTACAATAAGCCATAAGATATTATTTTTATGAATGGTAACGCCTGTTCTGGATTTTACGACAAGGAATGCACTAAGTAAAAAGGGTATTATATTTCTAAAAAACACCTTTTGTAAAAAGGGCAAATCTCCTGCTAGTTTTACAAACGCATTCATTGATGAAAAGCCTAATGCTGCAATAATGATGAGGAAAATACCTTTACTTGTATTTGAAATTTTCATAGAAATGCCTTCTTTATCGTTCGTGTGCTAGTATATCAAAGTACGATAAAAAAGGCAAATAGATGGTTATTTTTTGCTTAGTGTTTCTTTAAGTGCTACGCCTAAGCCTGCAAGGTTTTGTATGTCTGATGGAATAATAATTTTTGTGGCTTGTCCGTCTGCCATTTTTTGTAAGG
>CAYJHL010000171.1:0-2749 GCA_964369585.1 uncultured Treponemataceae bacterium
TGGACTTGGGATGTAATTCTATGTATTATAGCTAGACTAACATTGTAATTAGCCTTTATACTTAATAAAGACAAAGAAAATTGGAGGCTTAATTATGAAATGTCTAAACACTCGACCTTGTCCATGTCCTAATACGACATGCGAAAATCACAAAATATGCTGTGCATGTGTAGCCAGACATAGGGACGCAGGGAATTTACCCTTCTGTTTACGTGATTTAACTGAACAAAAAAAATAATCATTTTGAGTGCTTTCGTTTACGAAAGCACTTTTTTTAAGTAAATATCAATTTCTCCAAACTAATATTATTAGTTTTATCTGTTACATCCACAGTATTACCAGTTCTAAGATAAAAGAGTAAGCACAGAATATTTTCTAGTTCTGTATTATATATTTTTGAAACAGCCATTCTATAAGCAGCAAGTTGTGCAATATGATGCTCAGGATCTTCAATAGAATCAGTTTTATAGTCTAATATAATAATTTTCCCATCTTCTCGCTCATATAAAAGATCTATTTGACCTTTTACAATTATGCTTTCTCCTAATGTATCTTTTAAAAGAAGTTTAAAATCGTGTTCTGTTTTTCGCCACCTAGCAGATAATGCTTCTTTTCCTACTTGTGATCCTATAAAATTCTTGGCCATATTTTCTGCGATTGTACAAACCGTCTGTAATTCAGACTCTTCAAGACTGTTAACGACGTCTGAAGGTATAATTGGTTTTATATTAGTAAACATACTTTCTGAATACGCATGGCATATTGTACCAAAGTGGGAATAATCAAAGCCAGCATCTCTTTTACGTGTGACTATACTATCAAGCTCATGAATAGCATTTTCACCTCTATCGATATTATCATTTTTGTATGATTCTTGTACTGATCCATGTGCTAGCTGAGAGGGACTCCTATAAGGACTGTCTATTATTGGTGTAGTAATCACACTTGCCTGTTCATACAGCGACAAAATCATTTTCTGCTTTCTAAGCATTGAAATACTGCTGTTATCGTCTCTTTTTTTTCTTAATTCGTCCCTCGTTTTAGATTTTATAGTATGAATTGTAAATGGCGCTTCTAAATCTTGAAATGCAATAACGACAGGAAGCAAAAATGAAAATAAACTATCATTTTGAATACAATACTCATATTGAACTTGTGAGTCATTCTCTTTACTTGCTTTTAATTTATTATTATAAATTTCGCTTAATATAGGGTATAGATCTTCATCAACACAAGAAGCTATGTTAATTCCCTTTTTTTCTAAAGATTCTTTTGTTGTCTTATTTAAAGTATACGAACCTGTGATGTACAGTTCTTGTTCCGCACGAGTCATTGCAACATAAAGTAATCGTCTTAGTTCTGCTTCCTGTTTTTGAGTCTCTACTGTTTTGGATTGATTATAAAAATAGTTCTTTTGACAATCATGTATATCTGAACAAAGAGGAAAATTTATGGAAGGACCATATTCTTTATCAATAAAAATCTTGTCAGTATTTTTTGAAACTTTTCCTTTTGATGTTGTACCTGCTAAAAATACAACCGGAAACTCTAATCCTTTACTTTTATGTATGCTCATTAATTGAACAGCGCCAGTGCGCTCTAGAGGTATATTCATATCATCAAGACGTTCAGAATTCGTATAAAGAGAATATAAATAATCAATGAAAAAGGTAAGGTTTTTACCTTGCAAATCTATGTTTCTAGCAATATCAAATAGATATTCATATATTTCGCTAAAAAGAGTTACATCAGTGTTCCACATTGTTTCATATCTATAACCATCGTAATACCAAAGTTCTTGAATAATTTCTGAACAATTGTAGTGATGCGCTTTTTCTCTAAGTAAGGTATAGCGTGTTAACGCTTCATTGTATCTCTTTTTTGCATCACTAGATAAGTTTTCAGCAACATCTTCGCAAAAAAGTACATCTTTTTCGTTGTCGCATAATAATAAACAGCTTAGCATTTCTTGTTGATTTAATCTAACAAAGGGAGAACGCAAGAACGTACAAAACGATTGTACATCTTTAGGATAGACAATTAATCGCAAAAACGCAATTATATCATTTACCGGCGCATCGCCAAAAAAATTTGTAATACTTTCTGCTACATATGGTATACCGAGTCTTCTAAGATGCTTTTCGTATAGATATTGTTTTCCGTATGATCGAAATAATATCGCAATATCTTTTGGGTTATAATTGTCATTGCAAAGTTCTAATATTTTTTCAGCAGTGAATATAGCTAAATTCTCAGCTTCATTTAGATTTTCTTTTTCTTCAGATTTTTCTGTGTTTTCAACATTGCTAGTCTCTTCACTATTATCTTCATTTGAACTTGAATCTAATAAACAAATATGTATTCTTTTTTTATCTTTATTTGCTTCTGTTGCTTCTTTTGAAAGTATTTTTTCATATTCTGCTTCAAATAAGGGAATATCATCCATACCTTGTAATTGAAATTTCTGTAAAAATACTGATTTTGAAAAGTCTTTCTTTATAAGCTCTTTAGAAGTATCAAAAGCGCCTCTTGCACCGATATAATCATATCCTCCAAAGATACTATTAAACCCTGCAATTAATTGAGCATGTGAGCGGTAGTTAGTACTTAAAGAAAGTGTTTCATTTAAATCATTTTTTAATTCTCTAAATGTACTAACATCAGCACCGCGAAATTTATAAATTGATTGCTTTTCATCCCCTACAAAAAATAATTTTTCTGGACATAGTTCCTTTGCAGTTGGTTTTGA
>CAYJHL010000171.1:2759-4021 GCA_964369585.1 uncultured Treponemataceae bacterium
TTTCATTTCGTTCTAACTGTTCTGCAAGAAGAAATAACATATCCTTTTGCATTGCATTGTTATCTTGAAACTCATCAATCATTATTGCGTTTATAGTACTTTTTTCACTTTTACGAATTTCTGGATTTTCGAGTAATATGCGCAGTGCAAGAGAAGAAACATCAGTATAGGTTAGTTTGCCTGTTAGACGCTTCCACTCAGTTATTTCATATGTATATTTCTGAAGAACTGGAAGAATTTCAAGTGTATGCGCAAAATATAACGCATATTGGCTAACTGCTGTAAGTATTTCATATGATTCTCTTAATAAATCAATCTCACTTGAGATAGGTTTATACCTCTTATCATTTTTTCTTAATTTTGATAAATAATGTATGGATTTCAGAAGAGGAATGATTTCTTTTTTTAATTTTTCAGTAGTGAAAATTCGTTTTTCATACGTATCTAAATCATCTTTTAATGTATTAAAATAAGATTTAAGAGCTATATCATCAACTAAATTTTTTTCAATACATGCTAGAGTTTCCTCTAGATCTTCGTTTGCCTCAATGAAAGAATCTTTGTTATCTAAAATGACTGCTATGTTTTTTTTCCATTTTTCAATTACTATTTGTATTTGTTTGTCTAAAAAATTATAAAAGTCGATATCTTGAGCTAAGCTAGAAAAATGAAAAATTGGATTTATAAACAGCGTTTCAACCATGCTTTCAAATTTTTCATTTCCAATAAGATCTTGTATCGCTACTGTGTGTCTATGTTTTAATAGAGTATCAAGAGCTAATTTTTCACAAAAATCCTTTACTCCATCATTATCGATAGAAAAATCTGGACGTATGCCGTATTGCCTCGAGGCACTTCGTACAATTGAGGAACAAAAAGAATCAATTGTTTGAATGCGTGCTGAGTGAAAATTTTCTATAGATTCAAGAGCGCGACTTTTTTGTATATCACTCGAATCTTCTGAGTTTGCTATTTCTTTTAAAGTTGTATAAATTCTATCATACATCTCAGCTGTGGCTTTTTTAGTAAAAGTAAGAGTTAAAATTGAGTCAACTTTAAATCCATGATTAATTACTAAATGTGCATATCTATAGGCTAACACTCTCGTTTTACCAGAACCTGCGCCTGCAGAAACTACTGCGTTTTTCATTTGAGTTACGGCTTTTAACTGTTCTCTATTTAATTCCTTTATAATTATTGGATGAATGTTCACAGCATTTCTCCTGAAATTGAATATGTTGTTCTGCAAATTTTTTTATAAC
>CAYJHL010000172.1:0-4014 GCA_964369585.1 uncultured Treponemataceae bacterium
TGAGGCCGAGCCCTTTTTTGCATGAAATAGACCCGTCTTCTATAGATATTATGGGAGAAGCTCCACCAGAGTTTGGACTAGGCGGTGCTAAAAAAACAGGAAACCAAAAATCTGAGTTGATGCAGCGGTGGTCGAAAGGTACAAAGATTTTTCATGATGATTGGGGCTACGGATACATTTCTTCAACAAAGGGTGAAAACTTAGGTGATGATGAATATGTTATAACTGTCCAATTTGAAACCGGTAGCTTTAAGCAATTTATGCCAAAGTTTCAAGCGCACAGTTTGATGATTGTACGTGATTAATTAAACAAATTACGAATTGTTAGGGCGTTGATAGTAGGGAGTTAAAATCCACAGATTACGTAAGAATTAATGGGATTTCTATTGGATTGTGCTATGTGAAATATTAAAAAAAGTAAAGCCAAAAACATGCCAAAAATATAAATATTTTTACTTTTACTATTTTGGTGGTAGATGCAAGGGTACTAGAACACGCAATAGTTGTAATCTGTGCCATCTGCGTAATCTGTGGTTAAAAATGACCAATCTCGGTGGTATACTAACTATTACATTTTAGAACAAATGACCAATTGGGGAATCTTCTCTGAGAAAGTCGCGTATTTCATCAAAGGTAAAATGGATTTCAGTAATACCTTCAGAGTACGGTGCAATGTCGTATTGGTTATAGGTAAATTGTAATCCACCATCTTGGATGATAAAGTTTTCATGTAATCTAATTGTATCAAAGTCAAAATAAAGTTCTTTGTTTCTTATGCTTAAAAGTTTACCACGCATCATCTGTATTAATTCTTGATTATCTACATCAGCAAAAATATCAGAAAGTGTAACTTTTTTTCCTGTTGAAAGATTATAGGTACTATTGTCAATTGTTGTCATACCATGAGCACCACCTGTATACGTGTACTTATTGGTTGAAACTGATGCATGGTGTTCACCAATAAAAGGTACGGATATTTTCATTTCATAGGCAATTGCGATGCTGCCATATCCAAGGTCATCAATTACTAATTTCGCATCTGCATAGGATTTTTTTGCTTCTGACATTGCTGTGTTAAACTTTTCATCTAGAATTCCATTAAGTGCTAGTGTTTTCTCTGATTTTGGAAAAAACTCTACATTTTCAAGCAAAAAATCTACACTTGTTTTTCCGTCATCTGTATTAGGGAACAGTATTTCTCCATTAAAAGCGTATTGGCTTGTAACATAATGGCTTATTGAGCTATTGATGGAAACTTTAGTAGTTGTTTTTGAAATATTTTTTAGAGACACTTCCTCTTCATCGCATGCAAAAAAAAGTATGCCAAGTGCTAGTATTGTGATTTTTGCTATAGAGTTCATAGTGAGAGTATAGTAGAATATATATAGGTGGTCAATAGATTAGAAAAAGTTAAAAATTGTTGACCAAAGGTCTCTATTTGTGTAAGATGCTAGCATACAAATTATATAACTAGGATAATTTTATTATATGAAAAAAAGTGATATACTTGGCGTTATTATATTGGGAATTGCGGTATTATTTTATTATGGCTGTGATTTTATTGAAAGCGAGACAACAATAACGACGCCGGAAGATAATAGCGGGACAACTATGCCGCCAACCGTAGACCCACAGCAACCTGAAGAAGAAAAACCACCTGTTGATCCAGAACAACCTGAAGACGAAAAACCTCCTGTTGTTCCAGAGGAACCTGAAGGTGAAAATCCTCCGTTGGCATCAAATGCACGGATTCTAAATACAGGTAATGTAATTACAGCTCATGGATCTATTGACGTTAGCACATTGGCTCATAGGACTGATTCTGATGCTGCCCCAATTGTCTATATGACAAAAGAAATTTCTTCTGAAGCATTGCTGGCAATGTATAAAGTTCTTGGAGTGGATTTATCTGGTGATAGCACTGTTGTAAAACTTCATGCAGGCGAAGGTGTAAATAGCAATAATCTGGATCCAGAATTAATCGAGCCTCTTGTTACGGAAGTTAAAGGAACTATAGCCGATTCATTAACAATATATCCTGGGCCTCGCAGACGAGTACAGCTTGCAAAATACAAACAAATAATGAGTGATAGAGGATATGCTGCAATTGCTCCTTGGGATATTATGGATGAACATGGGGAAATAAGTATTCCTGTTATGGGTGGTGACTTCCTTACTGAAAACCTTGTGGGTGAATCATTTGACAGTTATGACTCATATATAGTATTAAGCCATTTTAAAGGGCATAGTACTGGTGGTTTTGGTGGTGCACTAAAAAATATGGCTATTGGTTTTGCCTCTGAGGATGGAAAAAGTCTCATTCACTCAGCTGGGCAAGCTAAGGGAAAAACATTTGCAGAGGCAAAAGCTATGGTTAATATTTATGGTGGTGACTTTCAAAGAAGTATGGCTGAGGCAGCAAAATCTATTCATGAGTATGTAGCATCAGAAAATAAAGAAATAATATATATTAGTGTAATGAATCTTATTACGCTATATTGTGATTGCTATACAAATCCAGGTGATCCTCTAATGGATGATATTGGCATTTTTGCGTCTCTTGACCCAGTTGCACTAGACCAAGCCTGTGTAGACTTTATATACGAAGCTCATGATTCAAATACTGCTTTAGTGAATCAAATGGCAACTCTTGGAGGGTTTGCGGTTTTTGAACAAGCAGAAAAAAAAGGCTTTGGTAGTAGAGAATATCAATTAGCAACAATAGATAATTAACACTTCTTTCTAAACTCATTTACAGTCATGCCTGTCCATTGATTAAAGGCTCGCATAAATGAAGACGGGTCTGAGTATCCTAAAAGATATGACACCTGCGTAATATCAAGTTCCTTTTTTAAAAGGAGGCTTTTTGCTAGGGTTTCTTTTGTTTCGTTAAGTACCGTAATAAAGCTAGTATTTTCTTCTTGCAATTTTCTTTGTAGCGTTCTTGTAGACAGGGCAAGTTCAAAGGCAACGTTATCAATTGTAGCTTTATTTGCAGGAATGAGTTCATGTAAAATGTTTTTTATTTGGGCGTTAATACTACTTTCACTTTCCAGTAATAAAGCACGCCTTTTTAATTCAGGCTCTAAAAACTCCCACATAATATTGTTTTCGGTAATAAATGGTTTAAGAACATCTTCTTTTGAAAAGCTAATGCTGTTGTTTTTGTTGCCAATGGTAGATAGACCAAAAAACTTTGTAAGCTCATCTTCATATGGTGTTTTACATTCTATTGCCGTTGGCATAATGGGAAGCCCTGTTCCAGTTTGTAAAAGGGTTAACACTATTGCGCTTTCTGTAACTTGTAAAAACTTTGGAACATCACTACCGTCATCAAAAGTAAAATTGAGGGTAAGTTGTTCATCGGTTTCAATTAGCTCAATAGCAAAGGGACCTATAACTTTTTTATACGTAGAAAGTCTTTTTAAACATTCAAGTCCATTTTTTGCACAAAGGCTTGCGTACACTGCAGGGTTAAAGGTAAACATTGCTTTAACATCGCATAGCTTTGCAATTGTAACGTAATCAACGCAAGTATCTATTTCTTTCATAAATTCAATAAATGTTTCTCGGCTTACCGTTAAATCTTTTGTAGCATTTGAAGGAAGGTTACATTTCTTATAAATAGCTTCAGCTTTTGCTCCTGACGCATCTAATACAAGTTTGTAATTTTTTCCAAGTATGTATTGCATAATACCTCAATAGTTTAGATGATAGAAATAGTGTAGTGCATTTATAGTAGTAGCGCAATAACAATGCGCGCCAAATTTATAACAAAGAGCGCCGACCTGATTATTCCAATTCTTTTTTTTTATCATTCTTAACTTGGCGTAAAATGTTATAACTTTGTCATAGTCAGTTATAGTGTTTTGAAATTGCATGCTATATACTCTTTTAAGATTAATACAATTGAAAAGTGTAATTAGGCTTTTCAATTTCAAAGGAGAACATTATGAAAAGAAATTTTATTGTATTCGCTTTTACACTCGTAATTGCATTAGCATTGGTAACTCC
>CAYJHL010000173.1:0-3951 GCA_964369585.1 uncultured Treponemataceae bacterium
TCAACGGTAACGCTGTCACCTTCTTTTACTTTCCAATCGACAATAACACAGCTTTCAACGGTGTTTCCTTGCCTTGGCATAATTAAAACATTTGCCATATCTTCTCCTTATTTTAATCGCATATAACGGTTTTTAATCCGCTTTCATTTAATTCTTCAATTGCCTTCTGTGAAATTTGATTATCGGTATAAATACTATCTACATCGTTTAGTGGTAAAATAGTAACAACACCCATTTTGTCAAATTTTGATGAGTCTGCGAGCAATACAAGATTTTTGGTCTTTTGCCTCATGACTTTTATTATTTCTCCACCTTCAACAAGGTGCGTTGTTATTCCAGATTGCACGCTAAAGCCATCTGTTCCAACGAAGGCGCATTTTACATTAAATTTTTGCAATGTTTCTTGTGCTATTGGGCCCACAAAGGAATCAGTGTTGTTTCTATATTCTCCACCGGTAAGTGTTATTTTTAAGTCGGGGTTTGTGCGTGCTGAAGCAAAGACCTGATTTGAGTTAGTTATTATATGAACATCTTTTTTTCCTGTTAAATAGCGAGGAATAAGGCCTGTAGTGGTACCTGCTTCTATCATGATAGTGTCTCCATCATTGATAAGTTCGCATGCTTTTTTTGCTATTGCATTTTTTTCATCATTTTTAAATGTGTGACGCTGAAAAATATGAGGGTGTATGGCTGGAATTGCTCCACCACGAGTACGTAGAAGTAAGCCTTCTTCTTCTAGGCGAGATAAATCGGAACGAATAGTTACTTCAGATACATCTAGACTTCTACTCAAATTTGTAACAGTGACTGAGCCCTGTGTGGAAAGGAATGATAAAATGTTTTCTTCGCGTTCATTAAGTACGTCTGACATGGTAAACCTTTAAAACGATTCCCTTTCGTTTCATAATAAGTATATTACGATAACGAAAGTTTGTCAAGTATTTTTTTTCGAAAACGAAAGCAAAACGAAAGTTTTTCGAAAGTGTTATTTTTTTATGTAATAAAGTGATTTACACAATTTTCTTTTTCTTATATAATATAGATAGATAGTGTTACAATATCTAGGAGCAGTAATTGACTAATTTCTGGATTGCATTAGGTTTTCTATCCTATGCTACATATTGCTTTTCTATTTTGCAGTTCGCTGTAAAGATCCTCAAATACTCCAAAAAGAATCTTCTTTTGCTTATCCTTTTTACGCTCTTTAACACATGTACTTTTATTACATTATATTTTTACGGGATTCCGTGGGCTGTGCTATATGTCATTGGGTATGTTGGTTATTTTGTTGAACTTCGCCTTTGTACTAAAACAACTTTTAGGCAAGTTTGGTTTTTTATTACAACATATTTATTAAGTATGGTTGCGGTACATCTTACCGTGTTACTTGTGTATAGTATGGTATTGCAAAGATCTTTAGGAGACATCTATGTAGATGTTAAATTACTATTCCAAACAGTAGTAGTGAGCTGTACTATTCTTATCATCTTAATAAAAATCTATGAGAAATATATTCCTATTTCAAAATTTGTAGACATCTCAACTGCTAAGATATACTCAGAAATAATGTCTTCACAATCAACATTTTTATTTGCAGCCCTTTGCGCAGAGTCTTGGTTTCTTATGAAAGCCCATTATCAACCTCTTTTTTCAATTTCAGCTCTTGCAACAATATTTTTTGTAATGGCAATGTTTTATGTATTATTTTATTTTAATGCAAATATAACTGTTCTTCATCCATATAAAAGAAAAGCAGATGAAGCAAAAACATTACATGGAAACATAATTAAAAAGAAAATAGCAGCTGAATATAAGCTCTATAGCGACGATTTAACAAAACTATATAACAAGCGTTTTATTCATCAAAAAATAGATGAACTTTGTGAAACAAAAGATAATAGTTTTGCTGTTGTGTATGCAGATCTTGTTGCCCTAAAACATGTTAATGACACCTATGGGCATAAGGTTGGAGATCGCTACATTTTAGATGTGGCCCATGTTTTACAAAAATCAATACGTGAAGAAGATTTTCCAGCACGTGTTGGCGGAGATGAATTTGTTATTATTCTAACCTCTGTTACTAATACCGAGATGGAAGAAATTATCCGTAGAATAAAAAAATCTATCCGTCAAGTTGATGAAAAAGAAGAATTTACAGTGCATGCAAATTTAGGTTATAAGTGTTTTGAAACAAAAAAAGGCCTTTCAAGAACGGATGTATTAGAAAATGTAGATGAACTTATGAAGCATGATAAAAAAGCCTTTTATGAACAAGGAGGGTTTTGATATGATTATCGCTACATATTTCTTGTATATTATATATATTATTTTTGTTTTCTATTATTTTTCTTGCATTTTTGGTGTTCCTATGGTTGGCAAAATAAAGTTGGTTTTTCTCATTATAGCAAACTCCTTTTTAGTGTATGTTCCTATTTATATAACTGAATTTAAGGTAGAATGGTTGATGATGCTAATTTATTTTATTGTTATTGGAGCTCAGATTGCGCTAACCTATAAACAAACATTTGTTCAAACGGTATCTGCACTGCTCTGTTTTACTATAAATTATTTTGGCGTACGGGTGTTATTGATAGGAATTTTTGCCCATAATTCAGGGCAGCAAGTTACTGAAATGCTTACTAATATTGATAACCGAATTATGATTACTGCAATTACCTTTCTTATTTTAGCACCTTACATTCTTGTGAGTAGTAGAATACTTATATCAAAAGTAATTAAATTTTTGTTCACCGATATTCCAAGTTTAAAACTGGCAGCAGTACTGTTAGGAATATCTTGTATAAGCCAAGTACTTGCTCTTCCAACTCTTTATATTAAAACGGAGGATCCTCTTTTAAATAGTAGCTTTCAAATAATGATAAGCTTAGTAGCTTTAATAAGCTTTGTGCTTATAATGGTGATTGTATTTATTTACTCTAAATTAAAACAAGCTTCTATTACATATGAGGTTACGTCCGCAAGAATAAAAACTGATAATTCAACTATTGCCAAGCTAGAGGCAGAAGCAGATACAGATTTTTTTACTGGGTTTTATGTTAGGAGTGTAGCATTAACAAAGTTGCAAGCATTTTTGAATGCGCGCGAGAAATGCTACCTTGTGTACCTTGATTTAGATGGATTGAAAATTGTAAACGACACCTATGGTCATGAAGAAGGTGACTGGTACATTCAAGCAGCTTCAAAGGAAATACAAAAGGTTTTTTCTAACGATGTTATTGCACGAATTGGTGGAGATGAATTCTTGCTTGTTGGAAAGGATGAATCGTCAATTCAAGAAAAAGTTGAACTCTGTTATAACAATATAGTTGCGCTAAAAGAAAAGAATGCTAAGGTGTACGAAACATCAATCAGTTATGGTGTTACAGAAGTTGATGCTTCAAACATTTTTACTGCAGACGAATTAGTCGAGTTAACTGATGACAAAATGTATACCTTTAAAAAGGCACGTAATAAAGAGCGAAAACAAAAAGCCGTTCGAAAGTAAACTCTTCTAGACCATTTTCTTTTTTTCGTGTATAATCACTTGGATAAAAGAAGTGGAGAAAAACATGTTAACAATATCAAACGATTCAGTTATGAACATAGAAAACGCTATACGAGGAGCAAGAAATCCTATGAATAGCTGGGATAGATCTGACAGCTATTACGACGACAAGGGAAACTATGTGCTTGGCGAAAAAGACTTAGACCTTGCGGGCCGCCTTTGTAAATCAGGCAGTGACCATCGAAAATTTATACGGCAGATTTTTGTGTCTGTTGATATTAATGCACCAATGTATTGGTGGAAAGAATACGACACCTACAAGGTTTCTACTGTTGCAAATTCTACAAGCACAATGCATAAAATACATTCAAAACCTTTTTCCATGGACGACTTTAGTACGGACAAAATGAGCGATGAAGCAAAGGCATGTATGCAAAACATTATAG
>CAYJHL010000174.1:0-3920 GCA_964369585.1 uncultured Treponemataceae bacterium
AATTGTAACTAAGTTTTTTTCTTCCATATGCAAAACTCTATCCGTAAACAAAACACTACCAACTAAATGTTAATTTTATCTAACTCATTTAATATAATGCATTCTCTTATTTTTGTCAATCTCTATTTCTATCTTATTTCATATTCCTATGCTTTTTATATATAATAATTACAAAAATAGTTGTCATTAACTCCGCAAAAGGAATAGATAGCCACATCCCATTCATTTGGAATAGACTTGTCATTATTACTACACCTATGAGAATAAACACAAATGTTCTTGAAAAAGAAATAAGTGCCGAAGTCTTCCCATCTGACAAAGCTGTAAAATGACTCGATGCAAAGATGTTTACCCCTGAAAATAGAAATGAAAACGAAAACAACCTCATTCCAAAGGAAATTAGCTCATTTACATATGTTCCTTTTTCTGCAAAGGCATTTGCAACTAGACTAGATCCAAAAAAAGCTAGTAAAAAAACACCGATAGAAGTCACAATGACAAAGGAAAAACTCATCGATTGTATTTTATTCAAATATACCTTGTTCTCCGCACCATAGTGATAACTTATAACAGGTGCAACCCCCATTGAAAAACCGAGAAAAAGAGCCACAAAAACAAATTGTGCATATAAAACCGCCGTAAGCGATGCCACCCCATCAGACCCTGCATATCGCATCATCAAAAGGTTAAAAATCAAAGTTGTAACAGCTCCCGACAAATTAGTTACCATTTCAGAAGAGCCATTTGTACATGCTTTTTTTATAGCCCAAGGAGTTATAGAAGGAATAGTGAAGTGGATGCCCTTTTTATTCTTAAAGAAGAATACTAGGCCCACAATGGCTGGAATACAAGACCCAAGACCCGTTGCAAGAGCAGCCCCTTCTATTCCCATATTAAGAGGTACAATAAAAATATAGTCAAAAACAATATTAAAGGCTCCAGCTATAAGTGTTGAGACAAGCCCTAATGTTGGCTTTCCAGCTGTTATAAAAAAGCTTTGAAACATAAATTGTAAAATTTGAGCAGGAGTAAAAAGCACAAAGGTACGAATGTATGCAACCCCATACGGTAAAAGAATATCATCGGCACCAAGAAGCCTTACCAAGTGCTCTGCAAAAAAATAAACAAAAATCGAGGCTATAACTATAAAAGAAAGAACTGTTGCTGTTAACAAACTAAAAACCCTACTTGCTTCTCTGTCTTTTTTTTGGCCGAGCATTGCACCTACAAGGGCACTACCACCTGTTGCAAACATAAACCCTACTGACCCAAATAATTGCTGTAGAGGGAAAATTATATTTACAGCAGATAGCGCATCTGTATTTACAAATCGAGCCACAAAGAGACCATCTACAATTGTATATGAGGAAATAAAGATCATCATAATAGTCGATGGAAACGCATAGCGCAACAAACCTATAAAATTAAATTCTGTTGCTATTTTGTTATCAGTCATTTGTTGTCTCCTCTTTAATAAACCTAAGCTTATCATTTTCTTTTTCAAGTTCTTTTGTAAAATATTTTAATATCTCAAAAAATGAATCTATTTCTTTGTCAGCAAATTTCTTATCTGTTTTTCTGGTTATTTTTTCAAAAATTTCATCACTCTCTTTCCACACACCCTTTACAATCTGTGTAACTCGTATGTAAAACACTCTTCTATCTTTTTCTGATTGTTCTCGTTTAATAAGACCCTGTTTTTCAAGTTCATTCATTTTTAAGGTTACGGCAGACTTTGTTAAACCTAGCATTCTAGCAATATCACTTATTGTATTATATTCAGAGAAAGAAAGAAGCGTGAGATACTTTCTGGTACTATATGATAGTTTTGAATAAAAATTGCTTTGGGTTTGTATTTTAAAATCATGTATTTCAATTTCTTTAATATATTTTAAAATAGCTTTTTCATGTTTATTCATAACACTCCCCCTCTCAATTAGTTAAGATTACTAAACTAATTAGTTAAATATTTTTAACTAATTTAACTCTTTTTTTGTTTTTAGTCAAGCTTTAACATTCTAGCTTTTTTGCATAAGGAATTGACACTTAAACGTACCTTCTATATAATTCATATCTAACTATTATTTCAGAGGTCATCCATGTTTAACTGGTTTAATTTTATTATTTATGCTCTAATAACCTCCATAACACCTGGCCCTAATAACATCATGTCAATGACGAATGGAAAAATGCTCGGCATAAAAAAGTCATTCTCCTTTAACGCGGGAGTTGGTATAGGTGTCTGCATAATTCTCCTTATCTCAGCTTGGCTAGCTAGTACGATTAGTACGTTGATTCCAAAAATAAGTCTGCCGATGAAAATTGCGGGTTCACTCTATATGCTCTATCTTGCATTCAAAACATTTACAAGCAAAGGCGAAATTACAGATGCATACAGAAAACCTAGCTTTATTACAGGTGCTACACTCCAATGCATCAATCCTAAAACCTATCTATACTGTATTGTTTCTATGGAAATATATATACTCCCTTATTACAAAGATAACCCTACTGCAGTTATTTTATTTGCGCTTCTTCTTTCTTCCATTGCAGTTGCTTGTACGCTATGTTGGACAGTATTTGGGCGATTGTTTGCTCTTATATTTTCCAAATACGCAAAAATAACTAATATTATCATGTCCCTTTTACTCACTTATTGTGCTGTAAGCTTATTTTTATAAGCGTATTCTTATAGAAAAACTACCATCTACTTGCTAAAATTTAAATAGAATGGTATTATACATTGATATATTTACTGCCATTAATTGATAGCTAATAATAGAAGAAATGTTTCACTAAGGAGAGATGTGTGGAACCAGCACCCTTTGATTTAGGAAAAAAAGTTTTTTTCCTAAACACACCAGCAACCTTTCAAGAAATTGTTATACCTATGCTTTCGTCCTCTGGATATGAAGTTTATAGCTTAAATAGCTACAGACATACTAAAGCTATATTAAAGGAATTCCCTTCTTCTGTTTTATATGTTTGTATCGATACAGAACTTGTTGTAGACCAATGGTATAATTTTATTACTAGCTTTTCAAGGGATCCTATCTTAAAAGACGTTATAATTGGTATAATGTCATCAAATGCAGCAAAAACGGAAGTAGATCATTTTTTATTGAACACCTCTATTCCAGGTGGTTTTGTATCGTTATCTCAACAAGACATAATAATTCATGACTACATTCACAGTATTTTACATTTGAACGATGCAAAAGGAAAGAGAAATTTTGTAAGGGTAAACTGCCTTGATGAAACTAACATTTCTGCTACCCTTTTAACAAAATCCGGAACTAAAATTTTGAATGTCTCAAATATAAGTTCTGCAGGTTTACTCTGTATCACAGATCATAAAAATGAAGCATTATTTGTACAAAGCAAAGTTTTAAACAACTTAATTATTGACCTGAATGGAAGAAAGATTAAATGTGATATGCTTCTTTATAAAACTTATACAGAGGGTGATAATCTTTTTCTTGTTTTGCTATTTGCAACAGATCTTCCATACGCTATTCGAAGTATTATTGATAAATATGTTAGAGATTTATTACAAGCTCGTCTAGAGTCTGTAATAGAGAAACTCCCAGAAGACTTCAATAACTATTCACGACGTCAAAAGTCTGTAATTGGACAAGATACAGACGAAGCCTTTTTAATCGATGAATAACGCACCCTATCTTTCTATGTTTAAGTAATAATTTTTGAAAAAAATTTAGTCATTCGGCGATGCTCGGTTCAAGTCCCTCTTTTCAGTTGGGCATTAAAAAAGCACATGCAAAATACAAAAAAATGAAGGCTATCTGTCGTGACAGGACGTCACTAAACTCTATCGAAACACGATGTTTTTGACATAGTCAAAAACTCGAGAGTAAAAAGTGGCAAGGATGCCACTTTTTACGAAGCCAACTGTGGGACTT
>CAYJHL010000175.1:0-472 GCA_964369585.1 uncultured Treponemataceae bacterium
ACTACATGAACTGCACGTTTCAAATGTAACACTTGTACCATCAGGGTAGTGCCCCCAATTTGAAGGATTAGTAAAAATACTAAGTTGTTCATCTTTTATAGCTTGGACAAAGCTTTCTACCGCACATAATGTTGCATTCATAGTTGGTTCAAATGAATATCCTGCGGCATTTATTCCTGTTCGATGAAGCTGTTCTTTGCCTTTACTTGGACTATATCTACTATTCTTTTTTAATAATCCAAAAATTGGTGTAGGTTGTTTTTTAGTAATACTAAAAAAGCTTGCACCTTGGACACCACTCTTTCCGTCAAAGTGAAGACATTCATAGAGGTGTGTATAAAGTGATAATTGAAAATCTTTTACATCATGATCTTCTGTTTTTATACATTCTTTTCTAGAGTGCTTTGATCCAGTCTTAAAGTCTATAATATATTTTCCTGCTTCAAACTCTACTAAAGAGTCCTTCTTATTG
>CAYJHL010000175.1:482-1374 GCA_964369585.1 uncultured Treponemataceae bacterium
TTGTACCCATTATTTTCTATGATGACTTCCTTTTCAATATCGCTAATATAACTACCTACAAAATATATTGAAAACTCAGTGAAAAAGTCTAAAAGGGTTTGAATGTAAGAATCTTTTTGCGATTTAAATATTTCAATGGTTAAGTCACTTACATCTACAATGTTACAAGATGAGGGAAAATCTATTATAACCTCGCTAGTATGCTCAATAATATAGTTTTTTACTTCATCTGGAATGCTTCCATCTTCTAGTACGTATAAGGGTTTTTTACTTTTTTGTATTCTTGTTAATACTCTATTTATTACTTCATGATAAAAGGTGCCAATAAACACATCATCAATTAAACTCGATTCTAATATAAAATCTTTTAGCTTTAAAACGCTCTTAAAAAGCCACTTAATAGGGCAATCGTAAAATAGATTTAATGCAGTTGCAGATACTTGCAGAGTTCCATCTTTGAAGTATCGTTTTTTTATTTCATTTTGAAGTAATTCAAGAAAGCTACTACTGCTCAAAGAGGAATCTTTACTACTTGATTTAATCCAATGGAAAAAACCTTCATGTTGCAGTAAGTGCAACTCAGGCATAGTATTTATTTCTTCTAAGAATAGTTTTTTTTCATTTGCGTAGTTGTCGCTAAAATATTCAGTGCTAGAGATTTCTTTATTTTCTGTTTGTGTAAATACTTCTATAGGTAGAAGCGCATTAAAAGGAATTTCATAACCAGAAAATCCTTTTTTTCCGAATGAAAAACGTGTGTTTTCGCTACTGTGTTGTAAATAAAGTTGCACAAATTGTGATGAAGTATTCTCATCAGATACATTAAGCCTCTTGCGTTTGCTTTCACTTAAAAAGTGCAATGATTGATTAGATACTGTAAGTGCACTTTGGG
>CAYJHL010000175.1:1384-3897 GCA_964369585.1 uncultured Treponemataceae bacterium
AGGCAGCAAGCTTGTATGTGAAAATATTTACACCATATTCTTTTGCTTGCGCAACATAGTCTTTTGTTTGTAGTAGCTCAATAAAAAAGGATAGGGGACTTTCACATACTGTTGCATCTGGAAAACTTTCTTCTAAGACAACTAGTGTAGTTAATTCAGCAATACATCGGCTCATTATTGTGTTTGTTTCTTCAGCAATAAGATTCATATTAAAAAACATCGTTCTAAACTCTATATAATGTTTTCTAAGGTAATAAAAATTAGTAGAGTTAACAATTGCTTTTATTGCTTTTCGCAAACTCATATAAAAATCACGAGCTCGCTCTTCTTTATAAGATGATTTAAAAGCTTTTTCCCAAACATCAATTCCATCGTACGAACAAAGGCAGTTATTTTTAATCCCAAAATCTATCAATTGTTCTGCAACAACCGTGTCAGACCAAGGAAACACTGGATCACTTACAAGGTCTTTTACAGAATTAAAACTAAAATTTTCCATGTAACAATCTTGAAGCAGTGTAAAAAATCGTCCTGCATTGTAATTTGTTAATGGTTTACCACTACGTAGGCGAAATGGAATATTATAGAGTAAAAATTCTTGTCTAAGATATGGTTCAAAATTTTCTAAATCTTTTACTGAAACTGCAATATCAGTGTATGCAAGACCTTTGCCTCCTTGACTTACCGGCAAGCATAGGTTTTTAATAAATAATGCCGCATCCTTTAATTCGCTTCTAACATTTGTGTATTGTAGTACAGTAGCATCATCCTCATGTATCTCACTGTAAACTAATACAATATACGGTGATTCTTCTAGTATTTCTTTGTATTCAGAAAAATCCTGTAAAATATTAGGATACATAATATAATATGTATTACCATCTGTAAAAAATGGTGGGCGCTCCCATGCCGGATCAAATAAGTTGTGCATATCCAAAAAGGCTTCATATTCTTTTTTTAACAACAAATAATCTAAGTCTTCAGCATCTAGTTCTATATTTTCTTGTAGTACTTTTTCTTCCCATGAAGCTAGTTGTGGTAGCAATGTAGAAATCCATTGTGAAAAAGATGAGGACGTATGTATATAAGATGGATTAATAATTTCAGCAAATAGGCTTTCTTTTTTATTTTTTTGAATAATGGATTGTGCAAAAAATTTTCTAAGTACACTTGGTATTGATGTTTTGTTTTGCTGTTGAGAGCGGATACATTCCGCTTTAAAAGAGTCCCACGCTGTAAAGCGCTCGTTAGAAATTGCATCAACTATTCCAGTTTTAAGTACATATTCTGACCAAGTACTTGCAGCTATGTCTGTTGGAAAAACAAAAAAAGCATTCTGATTTTGTATGTTTTCTGTAATAATTTTTAGCACTGTTTCCATAATATAAATTGTATCATAAGGTGTTAACCTTGTCAAAGTGTTATAACAAGTCTAAGTATTTGTTATAAAAAAATGAGTATAATATTAGACAAATTTACAATTTTAAGTTATTTTGTACTTGACGTCATTTTTGGTAGGTGTTATGATTTTAATATATTAATTATTTTGTACAAAAGCTAATTGGGTTTTATTACACATTAGTTATGTAAATTACTTTGCGTTGCTAGTATTTGCATACATGCTTTTGTAAAAGAAATAATAATATGAAAGGAGTTTATTATGGAAAAAGTTATGGTTAAAACCAGTCACGAACAAATGATTAGTGATAAGCAATTTGATGCTTTTATGAGCGATGTATTTACAGCCGTAATTGACACATTTCGCTTTACCGAAGAAGAAAGAAAAGACTTTGTTGGCAATGAAGTAGCCCAGTTAGTTGCTGCTATTCCTTATGTTGCAGGCTGTGAGGATGCAAAGAGAACCTCTCTAGCACATTTGTCTATTTATTTTACTGAACTTCGAGGAGGCTCAGTTATATTCGATCATAATACTGATGATAATAAATCTGTATACACACGGTTACGTCTTATTTCATTATTCAAAGGTGGAGATGAAAAAATTATACATCATGGTATGACTATTCTTGCCTATATTATGCTTGAAGGGTATAAAGAAAGTGCTAACAGAGACATTGAAAATAATATCTATAACCCACTGAATGATGGTTCATGGGATTATGATGTTGTTAAGACAAGTTTGTTGAACGACATACGTCAAAATCCGGTAAATGAATTGGATAAAATTATTATGAACAATACAGGAACAGGAACAGTAAGGGGCCAATGGTAGTGGAAAAAAAACAATGGCGTTTTTTTGCTATAATTGTAACACTTATATGGATTATAGTTTTTTTTGCTTTTAATTCTTATACATCAAGTGTTTCTGTTTCGAAAGATTCTGTGCTTAATAATGATTTGCTTTATATATACTCAATATTTCTATCTATTTTGCTAGTAGTTTTTCCAACTAAGTTTATATTATATTTTCTAATGTGTTGTCTGTGGGGCTTAGTTGATATTATCGACGGAGTGAGTACAAATGGATTTATTATGTATGCATTAGGTTGTCTTTT
>CAYJHL010000176.1:0-3866 GCA_964369585.1 uncultured Treponemataceae bacterium
AAAGTTCAATTTTTGCTTTTTCTGCAGCTTCTCTTAAACGTTGTAAAGCCATTCTGTCTTGTGAAAGGTCAATTCCTGATTCATTTTTGAATTCTGAAATGAGCCAGTCAGTAATCTTTCTGTCAAAGTCATCTCCACCAAGAAGTGTGTCACCGTTTGTAGATTTAACTTCAAAAACTCCATCTCCTAATTCTAGGATAGAAATATCGAATGTACCACCACCTAAGTCGTATACCGCAATCATTTTTTCTGATTTTTGGTCTTTGCTAAATCCGTATGCTAAAGCTGCAGCAGTTGGTTCGTTAATAATGCGTTTTACGTCTAAACCAGCAATCTTTCCTGCGTCTTTTGTAGCTTGTCTTTGTGCATCGTTAAAGTATGCAGGAACAGTAATAACTGCTTCTGTTACTTCTTCGCCAAGATAATCTTCTGCAGTTTTTTTCATTTTTTGTAAAATGAATGCTGAAATTTCTTGTGGTGAATATTGTTTTCCATCAACGTCGATTCTTACATCAGCTGAATTATCTACAACTTTGTATGGCACCATTTTTGCTTCGCCACTCAATTCATCGAATCTATGTCCGATAAATCGTTTGATTGAGTAAATTGTGTTTGCAGGGTTTGTTATCATTTGGTTTTTTGCAGGTTGCCCAACAACTCGTTCACCCTTTGCAGTAAAACCTATAATAGAAGGAGTAGTTCTACCGCCTTCTGAGTTTTGGATAACAACTGGCTCTCCGCCTTCCATCACAGCAACACATGAGTTTGTTGTTCCCAAGTCAATACCTATAATTTTTCCCATTTTTATCTCCTTGCGCGGCTTTAACATAAAAAGCCACTTTTTTGTTTTTATGTTTTACACTTTCTAGTTAGAAGCGTTTGTTTCAGGTGTTGTTACCATAACTTTTGCAGGTCTAATTACCCTGTCTTTAAGCATGTATCCTTTTAAATATACTTCTGAACAGATAGATTCGTCAACCTCTCCAGCATTTGTTGCAATGGCTTCGTGTTTATCGTGGTCAAAGATGTCACCTTTTTCGCCATAAGCGTTTAAGTTGTATTTTGCTTCTAATAAACCATGAAGTTGTTTGTTAATCATACCAATGCCATCTACAACAGGTTTTAAGTCTGTTACAGCATTTCCATCTGCATCAACTCCGGCTGCAATAGCTCGGTCAAAGTCGTCCAGCACAGTAATTAGATCTGTAAGGATGTTTGTGTTTGCATAATCGAAAGCTTCTTGTTTTTCTTTAAACATACGTTTTCGATAGTTTTCAAAGTCTGCTGACTTTCTTAAAAATTGATCTTGAAGTTCTGCATTTTGTTTTTCTAAACTTGCAATAACTTCTTCTGGAGTTTTTGGAGTTTCTTCAGCTTGTTCTTGAGAATCTGTTGTAGATTCTTCGTTGGCTGATTCTACTTCTTCGTTTTGTAATTCTTCTGTACTCATTACATTCCCTAGTCGTTAAGTATATTGTATATCATTAAAATACTGAAATTTATATGTTTGCGGCAAGTGTTTTGTGAAAAAAATTAAAGTATATTAATGCCTATTTTTTTACATTCTTCTAGCATATCTTTTGGCCAAGTACTAACTTGAACTTCCCCAACATGTGCTTTTCTTAAAAAATACATACATAGTCTTGATTGGCCTATACCGCCACCAACAGTTTGAGTTAATTCTTTATTTAGAAGTCGTGAGTGGAAGTAGAGGTTTGCTCTTTCTGGACAACCGCGTTGTTCTAATTGTTTTTTTAATGATTCAGGGGAAACTCTTATACCCATTGATGAAAGTTCAAGAGATTGCTCTAATACAGGATTCCACACTAAAAGGTCACCGTTTAAGCCACTGTGGCCATCGCCTGTTTCGGTTATCCAGTCGTCATAGTCTGGAGCTCGTCCGTCGTGCTCTTTCCCATCTGCGAGTGGATTTCCAATACCTATAATGAAAACAGCGCCATGCTTTTTACATACCTCATGTTCTCGTTCTTTGGCGCTAAGTGTAGGATATTCTTTTTGTAAATCGTCTGAGTATATGAATGTGATTTCTTCTGGAAGAATTGGTTCAATTTCTGGGTAGCGGTCGTAAATGTAAAACTCTGTGCGTTTTAAGCAGCGATATATTTTTTTTACTATATCACGAAGGAAAAATACTGTTCTGTCTTTTTCATCCATGGCCATTTCCCAGTCCCATTGGTCTACATAGATTGAGTGAATATTGTCGAGTTCTTCGTCCGCACGAATAGCGTTCATGTCTGTATAAATTCCAAATCCATTTTTGAGTTCAAGATCTGAAACTTTTACACGCTTCCACTTTGCTAGAGAATGCACTATTTCCATTTTTGTTTCATTCATGTCCTTTATAGAAAATGAAACCGGACGTTCTATTCCATTAAGGTCATCATTAAGCCCTGTTCCTGTTTGCACAAAAAGGGGAGCGGTTACTCGTGTCAAATTTAGTTCTGTAGAAAGTGCTAATTGAAAAAAATCTTTAATCATTACAATTGCGTGTTCTGTTTCTTTTGCTGAAAGTGAGGGTGCGTAGTTTTTTGGAGCTGATAACTTAGACATGATATCCTCTTAATTTTAGTGTTTAATAAGTATAGCAAAACAAGAGGAAAATGTAAATAGAGCGACATTTTTGTGTTTGAACTAGGTAAAGCTTAGTGGCTTGTAGATTCCCTGATTAGAAGTTCTGTTTCTAAGAAAACACTTTTTATGGGGTTGCCCTCGTTCGAAATATTGTTTACAAGCATTTCACAACTTAAGAATCCTAGTTGGTAGCGAGGTTGATTCACGGTTGTAATAGAAGGGTTACACATTGCAGAGATTTCAACATTGTCAAACCCTATTACGGTGATATCTTCAGGAATGTTTAATTGCAATTTTCGAGCTGCTTTTATTACTGCTGCTGCATATACGTCAGAAGCACAAAAGAAGGCTTCTGGGCGATTTTGTGTGCCTAATATTTGCATGACGGCTGAAACAGCCATATCATAATTGACCTCACTTAACTGAATAATTAGGTTTGTGTCTAAAGGTATTTGCGCATTCTCTAGCGCCTCTACATATCCTTGTAAACGATCTTTTGCATACTTATAGCAGAGAGGTCCATTTATATATGAAATATTTTTTTTCCCTAAAGAAATGAGGTGGTTAACAGCTGAGCGTGCTGCTGCTACATCGTCTACTGTTACAAATGGTATATCGAGGTTTTTATCGCACTCGCAACATTGTACTATTGTAACAGTATCCGTAATTTTCTGTAATACGGAAGATTCTATATAGTTTGTGGTAATGACACCAGCAGCCTTAGTTTTCTTTACTAAGTCTAAAAAAGTATCTATAGTAAGATTTGTTATCTCAGTTTCATTTATTAGTAAATTATATTTATGTCGAGAAGCAGATGCTTTTGCGCCTTGGATTACGAGACTATAAAAAGGATTATCTAATGATGGAATATTGAAAATAATTAAATTGCTGGACTTAGTGTTTGATGAAATAATGTATTCACTTGTATTGTATCCAAGAGATTCCATTGTGGAGAGCACTTTATCACGTGTTTTTTGTGTAACTTCTGGCGAGTTGTTTAGAACTCTTGATATTGTTGACATTGAAACGCCTGATAATTGGGATATTTCTAAGTATGTAGTTTTTTTGTTATCTAATATCACATAAGCCTCCCTTATACATAAGCGCGTTCCTTTTTTTTTGTCTAAGCTAAGTATATCTTTTTTGTTGAAAAATGTAAATATATTTTTCTGAAAAAAATATTATATAACGATAAATTTTCAGAAAAATTAATAAATTTACTTGACAATTTTCAGAAATGAGTTATAATTATTTCTGAAAAGCTCTTCATGAAC
>CAYJHL010000177.1:0-3864 GCA_964369585.1 uncultured Treponemataceae bacterium
GACCTTTTTGTTTGCATTCTTCTTGCAAACGAATTAATTCATATTGTGTACTCATAGGCCTAGTATAGCATATTAATTAATAATTAACAATTAAGAATTAATAATTTTTTTGTATATCAAAGAGCTTTTTATGAGCACAAAACACATATTAATGCTATAATACTGTATCAAAAATTATTATAATAGGAAACATTATGGACACTAAAAAAAATAAGAAATTACGAATTTTGATGAGTGAAGAGATACGAGAACATAAAAGCTCTTTTATAGTCTTTTCTATTTTACGTGCAATTGTAATTTTTATTATGGTTCGCCAATTTTTTATGGCAAACTATGAAAGTGTGTTCTTCTGCCTATTAACACTAGTTCTTTTTTACATTCCAAGCTGGATTCAAGTGCGAGCAAATATTGCGCTTCCTGCAGCATTAGAAATTACAATACTTTGTTTTATTTTTGCCGCAGAAATTTTAGGCGAAATCAATGCATTTTATGTTAGAATACATGGCTGGGATACAATGTTACACACCATCAACGGCTTTTTAGCAGCAGCAGTAGGCTTTTCTTTGGTTGTTATCTTAAACAATAATGAAAAGCTAACATTTGAACTTTCCCCCATATTCATGGCACTGACCGCATTTTGCTTTTCAATGACAGTAGCAGTAATATGGGAATTTTTTGAATTTGCAATGGATTATTTCTTTTTGATGGATATGCAAAAAGATACTATTTTACACAGTATACATTCTGTTGCATTGGATCCAACAAAAACAAACACGGTAGTGACAATCCCTAATATACACGAAGTTTATATTAACGAAAAAGAACTAGGGCTTGGTGGTTATCTAGATATAGGACTATATGACACTATGAAAGACATGATTGTAAACTTTATTGGAGCAATAGTTTTTTCTGGCTGTGGATTCTTCTATGCAAAATCAAAGGGCTATAAACGCACCATTGCGCAAAATTTTGTACCTATGAGAAAAACAAAAAAAGATGTGATGTAATTTCAGATAATACGCCTAATAGTGTGGCTATTTATTGACACTTACATGACAAAGTAGTATACTCATGTCAAAATGACAAAAAATGCAAAATATGTTAAAAATATTTAAAAAAACTGCAACCTTTTTATAGTATTGGTGTCTAAGTAGAAAGTAGCATAGAAAATATACATTTCCATTGCTACACCACAGGGAGTTAAAATGAAGCAAACGCTAGAATCACTTTTAGAAGCATATAAATCGATTATTACAATTCGACAAGTTGAAGATACAGAAGAAAATCACGTAAAACAAGGGAAAGCCTTTTTTTACATGCCAAGTAAAGGGCACGAGGCAACTATTGCTTTAAATCCATCTCTTATCAAAGAAGACTACCTTGCATGTCACTATAGAGACAAAGGTTTAATGATTGCTCGCGGGGCAAAACCTTTTGATTTTTTTAGCACGATGTTTTGCAAAGCAGAGTCAGATTCTGCAGGAAGGCAAATGTCGGCCTTTTTACACAACAGAGAATTAAACATATTAAGCCTTTCTGGGCCTGTTACAAACTCAGCATTACATGCTTGTGGTATTGCATCTGAACTAAAACGAAATGAAAACTATTCAGAAAAAAAACCAATTGCATACTGTGGTTTAGGAGATGGAATGACACAAGAAGGGGAGTTTTACGAAGCTGTCCTTTTTGCCATGATGCATCGACTTCCGGTGCTCTTTGTTGTGCAAGATAATGGCTATGCAATTTCTACAACGACAAAGGGAAAAACATTTTTTTCTACCGCACAAGGCAATGAAACATCTTTTTGTGGTGTTCCACTTGAACGCTTAGATGGAACAAATTTTGATGGACTCCAAGAAAGTTTTTCAAATATTGTAGAGCGAATAAGAAGTCGAGCTGTAGGGACTGAAGGCATTGTACCAGCAATTGTTGTATTAAAAACAGAACGATTATCAAGCCACACCAATGCAGATGACCATACAGTATACAGAAGCAAAGAAGAACTTGAACATGCTGCAAACAACAATGACTTGTTACCAAAACTAGAAAAACAACTTTTAGAAATGGGGGCAACAAAAGAACAGCTTGAAACTATTCAAAGAGAAGCAGCGGCCATTATTGAAAAAGACTTAGCTGACGCATTTAAAGGTGCAGAACCTGCAGCTGTTCATGATGCCAAACTTCCTTGCGATTTTGATTCAATTTCAAAAAAAGAAATTACACTAAACAATAAAACAAAAGAAAAATATACAAGTTCTAACGAACTTACCATGAATGAAGCAATCAACGCCGTATTATTAAACAGACTTGCAAACGATAAACGAGTAAGTCTTTTTGGTGAAGATATCGAAGATCCAAAGGGTGATGTTTTTGGCGTTACAAAAGGCTTAAGCACAACATTTCCAGCCCAAGTACAAAATGCACCTTTGGCAGAAGCAACCATTGCCGGTGTGAGCGTTGGAAAAGCACTCGTTGGTGGAAAGCCAGTAGGATTTTTCCAATTTGCAGACTTTATGCCACCAGCAATGAATCAACTATTTTCGGAAGTTGGAAACATGTATTGGAGAACAAATGGCGCATGGCAATGTCCAACCATTTTTATGGTAAGCTGTGGTGCGTATCGCCCAGGACTAGGACCTTTCCATGCAAGCACCTTAGAGCAAATGATTCTTCAAATTCCAGGCATCGATGTATTCATGCCATCAAATGCCAAAGAAGCAGCAAGCCTACTAAACACGGCTTTTGAGTCTAATAGACCTACTGTTTTCTTTTATCCAAAGAATTGCTTAAATGCTAAAGCGCTTGCAACAGATATAACATCTGTTACTGCATGCGCAAACCCAACAAAGCTTGAAACTGTAACAAGTGGAAGTGATATAACACTTGCTGGATGGGGAAATGCAGTAGGATTACTCGAATCAGCATCTGAAATAATAGAAAAGAGCGGAAAAAAAGTAGAAGTTTTAAACCTACCATCTCTTTCTCCATGGGACTCTGATGGTGTAGTATCATCAGTTAAAAAGACTGGAAAACTTCTTGTTGTACAAGAAAACAATATTAGCTGTAGTTTTGCATCTGAAGTTGCATCAACAGTAACAGAACATTTTTCAAAAAATACAAGTTTAGAACAGCCTATTGTTCGCCGTCTTTCTAGAGGCGACACCTATGTGCCATTCCACTACGAAAATCAGCTTGAGGTATTACCGTCAGTAACGTCTGTTGTTGAAACTGCAGTTGAAATGATCGGTGGAAGCATAGAATGGAAAGAAGAAAGCACTCAAAGTGATAACGCAAATACAATAGTAAAAGCTTCCGGAACAAGCCCATCCGACGAAATTGTAACCGTTGTAGAATGGCTTGTTAAGGTAGGGGACACTATTAAACAAGGCGATATTATTGCAAACATGGAAGCAAACAAAGCAGCTTTTGAGTTTGCAAGCCCTGTATCTGGAAAAATCACAGAAATATTTGTCCTAGACGGTGACAGTGCAGATGTTGGAGAAAACCTCTTTAGCGTAGAGGGCGGTGACAACCAAGATACCGCAACACCTGTAACGAGGGAAATTATAAAAGAAGCTCACATTACATGGAAAGAAACGGCAAAAAAAGCAACTATAAGTTCTAACGACAAGGTAGATATAGGAATTGCAGGCGTGACCCATGTAACAGGTTCAAATAAAGTATTATCAAGTGACCTTGATGCAAAGTATGGATGGGAAAGCTCAGAAAAGAAAAATGGGATTAAAGAGCGATACTGGGCAAAAGAAGGCGAAAACGCTGTTACGCTCGGCTTTGAAGCTTCTAAAAAACTATTAAGCAAACTTAATCTTTCTATAACTGATATTGATGCTATCTTTTGTGCAA
>CAYJHL010000178.1:0-3786 GCA_964369585.1 uncultured Treponemataceae bacterium
AAGAAAAGCCAGATGTAATTCTTGTTGAAGCCTCTGGGCTTTCAGACCCTGTAAGTGTTGAGCGCGTGGTAAACCGAAAAGAGTTTTCACAAATCAATTATTGTGGAAGTGTCTGTATAGTAGATGCTAACCGCTTAGAAAGTGTTGTTGATACTGCAATTGTGTGTAAGAATCAAATTGCGGTTAGTTCTCTTGCAATTATTAATAAAACTGACCTTGTAGAGAATGAAAAGGTTTCTCTCTGTGAATCAATTTTAAAAAATATAAACCCATTTATCTCAATTCACAAAACATCCTTTGGAAAATTTGAAAACAACTGGTTTTCGCTCATTGAACCAATGAGTAAACGTACTAACACAAGCATAGATTCTGAAACGCTAGCTACAAAAATGGATATTACTTTACAAAAATCTCAAATAGTTTTTTTTACTGAGACATCTAAAATATTAAGCCTTGAAACTTTAGAAAAAATTGTTAAAAGTATTTCAAATGACACGTATAGAATGAAAGGTTTTGTTCGCTGCATAGAAGGAGTAATGCTCGTCGACTCGGTTTCTACACAAATTGAAATAAAACCTTGGCATAATTCCATTGATAACCACGATGAAAATAAGCTCGTGTGCCTAGCGGGAAGAGGTATGCCACTTCGAAAAGCTTTGCAAGAAGTTAAAAAATGGTATGGAGAATACATACTAACGATTGAATAAAAGATAAAGACAAAAAATATAAACATTAAGGAAGATGATTATGAAAGACGAAGCACTTATTAAAAAAATAATCGACATGGGTGCATTTAAGGCAGGCTTTGTTAAAGTTGAAAAAGTAGAACTTTTAGAAGAGTTTAGAAAATACTGTGAGTCAAACTCATGTGGCAAGTATGGTAAGAGTTATATGTGTCCACCAGATGCTGGTACAATTCACGCCCTTATGAAAAGTCTTAAAACATACAAAACTGCCCTAGTGTATCAAACGGTTACAGAACTTGAAGATTCATACGACTTTGAAGGTATGACTGAGGCTGGAAATGCTGCAAACAAAATGGCTCAAGATTTTTCTATTTGGTTAAAAGAAAATGGTTATTCAGATTTTTTACACTTGGGTTCAGGCGGCTGTAAGGTTTGTGAAACCTGTGGGAAAGAAACTAATGTTCCGTGCCGTTTTCCCGACAAGGCGATGGCATCGCTTGAAACATATGGTGTAAACGTTTCACAACTTGCAACGCTCGCCGACATGAAATATATTAACGGCCAAGACACTGTAACGTACTTTTGTGCGGTGTTTTTTAGGTAGGTTGATGGATTTTAGGGGTTTGTATTGATTTCAGGGGCTTGCCGCGAGCAAGCCCCTTGTTTGTATTTGCAACCCCCTGTTTTTGTTTTGCAAGTCTATGTTTGTTATAATGGGTGTTTGCTCGCGGCAAACACCTGTATAAATAGGTAACACAAAAAATTTTGGCAAAAATTAATTACTCGTCGCCAAAGATCATATGTTCCATGTATAAATCATTAAACATAGAATTTGTTGCAAGAGCAATTTCTTTTGATTTTTCAGCAATTGTTTGTACATGCTCACGGCTTTCTTTTTCAATAAGATAATGTACTGCTCCAAAAAGTGATGTATTTCCACAAGGTACTATTTTATCTTCTAGTTCTTTTGGTAGCATACCAATTTCTATTGCTTTTTTGTAATTCAATTTATACCCAAACCCACCTGCAATATAAACTGTATTTATTTCTTTATATGTAATTCCATATTCACTAATAAGAACTTCTAATCCGGCTCTTACGGCAGACTTTGCAAGCTGAATTTCACGTATGTCCTTGGGTAAAAAGGTAATGTCGTTTCCTTCCGTAGTTTTTGCAATTACAAAGCCATCATCGTAATCATCATCTAAAGATCCAGTTTCATCAAGTATCCCTTCTCGAAGCAGCTCTGCAGCGCATTCAACAACGGCGCTTCCGCATAAGCCAATTGGAGGTGCATCTTGAATTGTTTTATATGCTACTTTTCCGTCTTTTATATCAATTGATGTAACGGCACCTGCTATGCTACCAGTACCACAAGATATGTTTCCCCCTTCAAAGGCTGGCCCTGCTGCTACAGATGTGCACAATATGGCATCTTTGTTTCCAATTGCCATTTCGCCGTTAGTACCTAAATCTATCAAAACATTAACTTTCTCACTGTTATGAAATTGCAAGGCGTTCATACCGGATACAATATCTGATCCGACATAAGTTGAAATGCCTGGTAAAATTGTTACCTCGCAATTGAGTAATGAAGAATCGAATATTTCTAAAAATGATTTTTCTATTAACTTTATGTCTACAGGTGTAAAGGGAAATACACCCAGTGTTTCACAAGAAAAGCCACAGAGTAGGTGAGTCATGGTAGTATTTGCCCCAATCGCCATCTTTTGAACTTGTTTAGTATCAATTCCAGTAATAGAAATGATTTTTTCAATACAAAAAATAATATCATTCTGTGCGCTTTTTTGCAAATCTTCTTTTTTACCTTCATTGGATGCCATAATTCTTGAAATTACATCTGAACCATACGCCCTTTGATGATTCATTCTTGAAACAGTTTCAATACAAGTTTTATGCACCGTATCAATTAGCTGAACTGCAATGGTTGTAGTCCCTATATCTATAGCTATACCATACTCGCTATTTTTCTGTACTGTACCTTGTGTAAGCTCAAGTGGTGATGCAGACAAAACTTCAAAGCTATCTTTATCGCCTGTTAATAATTCTATTTCTAGGTCGCAGTCTGGCTTTATTAGGCAAGATAATCTATAGCCTTTTTCTAATTCTTCTGCAGAAAAGTATTTTGTATCTGCCTGTGCAATAGGAATATTTCCGTTTGTAATGCGTATTTTACATTTTCCACATTTACCAACGCCTCCGCACGGTGCATCTACAAAATGATTTGTTCTCTGTAATGCACTTAAAACAGTTTCATTTTTAAGAACTTCTACTGTGTTATTTTCTGGTAAAATAGTTATTGTTGCCATAGTCGTAATTCCTAATTCCTAATTTGTAATTCCTAATTCGGAATTAATAATGCATATCTGTGGGTAGCCAAATACAGGATGTATATATGTTTCAAACTGAGCATTGTATACATCATTTAATATGTCGCTTTTAAAAATGTTTTCGGCAGTACCCGAAATCATTTGTTGTTCATTTTCTTTTAGTATTGATACTGGTTTAATTAACACTATTCTATCTGCAAATGCTGCTGCTGCATTTAAATCGTGTATTGCAATTATTACGCAGGTATTTTTTGTGTGCGCAATATCGCGAAGTTTTTTTAAGATTACATCTTGACAGCCAATATCAAGGTTTGCTACTGGCTCATCAAGTAGTATAATCGGACTTTGTTGTACTATTGACCGAGCAATTCTAACTCGTTGTAATTCTCCACCAGAAAGACTATGCACCGAACGATTTGCTAAGTGCGATATGTGTAATTCTTCCAGTGCCTCTAAAACAAGCTTTTTATCATCATTTGAGTACCACTTTGACCATGATGTATGTGAAAATCGTCCCTGTAAAACGCATTCTTTAACTAAAAAATCCCATACACTTTGTTCACTTTGAGTCATAAACGAGATGTTAAGTGCTATCTCGTGGCGTTTCATGGAAGTTAGTTCTTTTTCTTGTATGTATGTGTTCCCTTTTGAAGTTAATCCTGTTCTATCTATTCCTGCCAACAGTGCCAAAAATGTAGACTTTCCGCTTCCATTTGGCCCTATTATGCATATAAATTCACCACAAGATG
>CAYJHL010000179.1:0-3751 GCA_964369585.1 uncultured Treponemataceae bacterium
TATTTGCTCATGACCATACACCCCTCCCTCATAATGGAATGCGCCATAGACGCCGACCTCCTCATAATATGCAACCACAAAGTTTTTTTGTAAAGAAAATCGAATATACTCTTGAAGATAAGGTTTTAACGCTTGATATCCACTTTAATGGGCCTGTAGACCCTTCTACTATTGAAAACAGCCCTTTTGCTGAGCGAAGAAAGCAAAATGAAAATATTGAAAGCATTACTTATACCTATAGCAGAACTGCCGATAGGGTTAAAATTGTTGTAGTTTTATATGAGGTTCCTGATAGGGAAGATTTTAGTTTTTCTCTGGATGGTGTTGAAAGTTTTGGAAAAGGCCCTCTACACAAACAATTTTTTGAAAACATTGAACCCTCAAAGATATATGAATTTGAAGAGGATGGAACATGGAAAGAGTATTAATAGTAGAAGATGATAAAGGTGTTTCTGACTTTCTAAAAGCAGAACTTGAGTATGAAGGATTTTCTGTTACTGTCGCAAATACTGGACGAAAAGGGTTTGAGGACTTTAGCGAAAGTCAATTTGCAATTGTTCTATTAGATATTATGCTTCCCGAATTAAACGGTATGGAAGTCTTGCGCCGTATTAGAAAAACCTCAAATATTCCCGTTATTATGCTTACTGCAAAGGGTGAAACCTATGACAAAGTAAATGGCTTAAATAATGGCGCCGACGATTATATTTCAAAACCCTTTGCAATAGAAGAGCTTTTAGCAAGAATGCAGTCGGTACTAAGAAGAACCTCGGCTTCTCTTTCTATTCGCTCTTTGCAATTAAATCCTGCATCTCTAGAAGCAAACCTTTCAGGAGAATCGATTATACTATCAAAAACAGAGTTTTTGATTTTAAAACTTTTAATAGAAAATAAAAATATCGTTCTCTCTCGTTCAGATATTATTGATGCTGTTTGGGGAAAAGATCACTATGTGGAAGAAAATTCTGTCGATGTTTATATTCGCTATTTGCGAACTAAAATAGATGAAAAAGCTGGAGAAGAATATATTTCGACTGTCCGTGGTATGGGATATACAATCCGAGATTAACAATGAAAAAAAGTATAGCATTTAGACTTTCAGGTACCTTTTCTCTTTTAATTGCTATTCTTATGATAGCGTTTTCTACTATAACACTTTTTTTGCTACGCAACACATTAAACACTAAAAATGAAAATGAGATAATTGAAGCTGCTTTTTCTATCCAACAAACACTTAAAGATGAAAACAATGTTATAGCCCGATTTGAAACCACCATTGATATTCCTTGGTACGTGCTATTTACGGTGTATGAAGATGCGATTGAAACAAACGAAGCGACTATACTTTCAACAAATGATCCCTTGTTTCCAATTTTACCTTTTACAAATGAAAAACCTCTTTTTTATTCTGAAAAAGATTACTTTTTAGATGGAGACTTAAACCTTTTATATTATACATTGGAATATGAAAACTTAATAATACAAACAGCAATTAATACTGACCTTGATACTCTTTCTTCATTTTTAGACGAAGTTCCGTTTGTGCTTACCTTGCTCGCAGTTCCTGTTTTGCTTATCTCATTTTTACTCGCGCGCTTTTTAGTTAAGCGTACGTTAAAACCCGTCTTAAATATGACAGAATCCGCAAAAAAAATAAGCTTTGAAAGTTCTACCTCTTACTTAGAATTGCGTGGCAGTGGTGATGAACTTGACAACTTAGCTCAAACGTTTAATAATCTTTTTGATTCGCTTCGCAATGAGTACTTTAGAGAGAAGCAATTTACATCAGACGTTTCACATGAACTAAAAACACCACTTTCGGTTATTTTAGGAAATGCAAATTTACTTCGCCGTTGGGGAAAAAATGATGCAGTTCAATTAGATAAATCGATAGATGTGATAATTTCAGAGAGTAAGCACATAGAACACATTATTACAAACCTTTTGCAATTATCAAAGTTAGAAAATGTATCTGCGCATATAGAACAAAACACAATTAATCTTTTTGATTTTTTAGAATTGCTTTTGTTAGAAATTCAAGAATGGGCAAAAGTGCCTATTGTTATTGATTGCGACGATACAATAGAGCTTGAAACAAATGAGGCTATGCTTCGGCAAGTACTTATTATTTTCATTTCTAATTCAATCAGGTATGGTGGTGAAAATGTAAAAATTCAAATTTCTGCAAAAAAACAGCACGATAAACTTACTCTTTCTATAATAGACAATGGACCTGGGATTGATGAAAAAGACTTAGCGCATATATTTGATAGATTTTATAGAGCCGATGAAGCTCGAACAAGAGATATAAAAAAAACACTCTTCGAAGAAAGTGGTTCTGGCTTAGGCCTTTCAATAGCAAAGGCGCTTGTATCGGCGCTCGGCGGAACTATTCAAGCAAAAAGTCCTTTAGAAGATGGAAAAAAGGGTACTGAAATGATAGTACAGATTCCTTTGTGAAGCTTTGGTTAAAAAAAATTGCACATAATAGTGTACTTATTCTAATCAAATGTGCCAAATGGCACATTGACGTATTAAGAAATTCGTCTTACACTTACATTAATCCATTCAGTTTTATACTGATAAAAAAACCGAGGATGAGTGGGAGTATCCTCGTTTTTTTTTACAAGATAGTAAAAGTATTCTTCTTGTATGTAATTATAGAGTCTTTTTGCATGTTAGAAAGCTCAGCCGATAGGGCACTCCTATCGGCACAAATATAATTTGCCATTTCTTCTCTGTTCATTGAAATAGAAAAATGCTTTAAGCCATTCCCTTGAAATTCAAAAAAAGCTAAAATTTTTTCTCTCAATGTTTTTTTTGATATAATTTCAATTTTTTGGTTTAAGACTATGCTTTTTTTTGCTATAGCAGATAAAAGGTTTTCAATAAGTTTTGTATGAAAAGAACATGACTTTGAGCAAGGATTAACAATTTTTTTATAATCAAAAAAAAGCACGTCACAATCCGAGGTTGCTATAACAGATACCGGACTTTTTTCAATTCCAGCACATACAAAAGCCTCTGCAAAAATCCCATTGGTAAAAATTTCTGCTAGTAATATTTCATTTCCGCTTCCATCGCTTTTCACTACTTTTACGCTGCCGCCTGCAATGGACCCAATATAGGAAATTTTTTGACCCGTAGATACTATTATATCATTTTTTTTATATGCTTTATTATGCGGATGAAGGCAGGTAAGTATATGTGATATGTTTTCTGGCTGTATTCCTAAAAATAGTGGATTATATTGTAATATTTTATTATAATCTTTCATAAGTTCCTTTTTTCGTTGTCTAGACAACATACTACATGTAACTATTTTAGTATACTCTGGTTATAAAATCAATAAGGATAAAAAAAATGGCAAAAAAAATAATACAAATTGACGAAGAAAAATGTGTAGGTTGTGCTCTTTGCGCAAATACCTGTAAGCAAAGTGCAATTGAAATGGTCGATGGCAAAGCTCGCGTAATGAGAAAAGATTCTTGTGATGGAATAGGTAACTGTCTTCCTGTGTGTCCAGTTGGAGCAATTACATTTTCCGATGTAGATGTTATAAACAGCGGCATAGACGGATTGGAAAAATCTAAAAAGCCTGTATTTACTTGTCCAGGCTCAATGTCAAAAATGATACAAAAGCCAGTAGTGCAAAGATCAGCAATAGCAGCTACAAATGAAAATAATACATCTCCATCAGAACTTATGCAGTGGCCAGTACAAATTAAACTGGTACCGTCCACAGCTCCTT
>CAYJHL010000180.1:0-3748 GCA_964369585.1 uncultured Treponemataceae bacterium
GAATATATAGTAATCATTAAAAAAAATCAAGCACACATGTTGTTTTTTGCGGTTTCTTACTGTATTTTACATAATATTTTTATATTTTATCTATATAAAATAAGTAATTTTCAGACGACCCTACACAAAAAAAACACTTCTTTTTTTAAGTATACCTTGCTTTTTGGCGCATTTTATTGTAAAATACTTAGATACGTTTGTCATTTAAACACTTTGCTGTAAAAATGAATCTGTTTAATACAAACGCACTATTTTTTTATGAGGAGATAACATGAAAAAAATTCTACTTTTAGCAGTTGTTTTTGCAATAATTTTTACATCATGCGGAAATAACAATGCTAACACAGTTTCAACAGACGAGCTCGTAGTTGTAATGGGCGGAGAAGCTGTAACACTTGATCCACACGGTCAAAATGACCAACCTTCTTCAAGGGTGCGAAAACAAATTTACAACACACTTGTAACGCAAAACGAAGCGATGGAAATTGAACCAGGATTGGCAACATCTTGGGAAATTACTAATGGTGGTAACACACTCACATTAAAATTACGTGAAGGCGTAACATTCCACAACGGTAATACATTTAATGCAGAAGACGTAAAGTTTTCATTAGAAAGAGCATTAGCGTCAGCACATGTAAAAAATATTATACAGGCTATTGATCCTAATGGAATAGCCATTATTGATGACTACACTGTAGAAATTCAAATGCTTTATCCATTTGCTCCAATTTTAGCACACCTTGCACACACTGCAATTTCCATTGTAGATGAAGAAGCAACAATTGCAGGTGGAGATGATTACGGACAAAACCCAGTAGGAACTGGACCATATAAATTTGTTGAATGGACACTTGGAGACTCAATTGTTTTAACAAGATTCGATGAATATTGGGATGAAAAAGCAAAAATTGAAAACGTACGTATGCGTGTAATTACAGAAAACGCTGCACGTGCAATTGCTGTAGAAACTGGCGATGCACATATCGTATATGATATTGCTCCAAACGATGTTTCTCGCATTGAAGACAATGATGATCTAAAAATGGTTAGAAGTAATAACTTTTCTTCAGCATATGTTGGTTTTAACGTAGAAAAAGAGCCATTTAACGATGTTCGTGTTAGACAAGCAATTAACTTAGCACTCGATATGGAATCAATTGTAGAAGCTGTGTACTACGGCGCAGGTAGCCCATCTAAAGGCCCAATTGTAGAAAGAGTATGGGCATACAACACAGATCTTCCAGGTTACGGATACGATTTAGAAGAAGCAAAAAGACTTATGTTTGATGCTGGATATGCTAATGGTTTTGAAACAACTATTTGGGTAAACGACAACCAACAACGTATTGATATTGCAGAAATTGCACAAGCTCAATTAGCAGAAATTGGTATTACATTAAACATTGAAATTCTAGAATGGGCAGCATATCTTGAAAGAACTGCTGCAGGCGAACATGAAATGTTCATCCTTGGTTGGGTAACAGTAACTGGAGACCCTGACTACGGACTATATGCGACATTCCACACTGATAGTTTTGGTGCTGCTGGTAACCGATCTTTCTATTCTAACCCACGTGTTGATGAACTTTTAACTGTTGGTAGAACTAACGGCGATCCAGACGCACGAATGGCAGCTTACAAAGAAGTTCAAGAAATTATTTTTGATGAAGCTCCATGGATTTTTACATGGCAAGGTGAAGACCTTAACGCAACAAGTGCAAACGTTGCAGGCTTTGTAAATAACCCTGCTGGTCACCACAGATTAGATACTGTTTATTTTACAAACTAAAAATAGCTTTACTAATTAGCTTTCACACATAACGGTATGCTAGTAAAAACTAGCATACCGTACTCTTTTTTAAGAAAAACAATTCAACAGTAAGTTTATAAAAAGTATGCGCCTTACACTGCGCTACTCAGGAGGAAACTTGTCTAGATATATAATTAGAAGATTTTTAATGATAATTCCAGTTCTTTTTGTAGTATGTTTTATCATTTTTACATTATTGTATTTTACACCGGGAGATCCGGCTCAAATTATGCTTGGAGAGCAAGCAGACCCTGCCGATGTTGCACAATTACGTGCCGAACTTGGCTTAGATGATCCATTTTTTGTTCAATTTGGACGATACATCCTAAACATCCTGCAAGGAGACTTAGGTACATCATATAAAACAGGAAGACCAGTGCTTGATGAACTCATGGCACGCTTCCCTACCACTATGCTTTTATCATTTTTAAGTATTCTTGTTGCAGTTGCAATTGGTGTTCCTGTTGGAATAATTTCTGCTACAAAGCAATATTCTTGGTTTGATAACGGAGCAATGGTTTTTGCCCTTTTAGGTGTTTCTATGCCAAATTTTTGGCAAGGAATGGTACTTATTCTCATATTTTCGGTTAACCTAAACTTGCTTCCAGCTTCAGGGTTTTATACACCCGCTCACTGGATACTACCATGTTTAACTATTGGTACAAGCACGGCTGCAATTATTACTCGTATGACTCGCTCAAGTATGCTTGAGGTTATACGCCAAGATTATATTCGAACAGCTCGAGCAAAAGGTCAAAAAGAGTCAGTAATCATTATGCATCATCAATTAAAAAATGCATTAATCCCTGTAATAACCGTTATTGGACTACAGTTTGGATACCTATTAGGTGGTGCTGTTTTAACTGAATCAATATTTGCCATTCCCGGTCTTGGAAAACTTATGGTAGATTCGATTAAAGCTCGAGATTATCAAGTAGTGCAAGGGGGCGTTTTACTTATTGCAGTCGCCTTTGTTGTAGTAAACTTGCTAGTTGATATTTTATATGCGTATGTAGACCCTAGAATAAAGGCAAACTATAGCGCTGCAAAAAAAGGTTGGTCATTTAAATGGAAAAAGTAAATAAAAGACAAAGTCAATTTAAGGCTACATGGAAGAGAATGGCACGAAACAAGTTTGCAATGTTTGGATTAGGAATCATACTAGTACTCATAACATGTGCAATTTTTGCAGACCTGATTGCGCCGTATGGTTATGCAGATCAAGACTTAAAAAGACGATTTTTATCTCCAAGTTTAGAACACCCTTTTGGGACTGATAACTTTGGACGCGATATATTTAGCCGCGTAATTTATGGAACTAGAATTTCATTACAAGTAGGGTTTGTTGCCGTTGGTATTGCAAGCGTTATAGGCGGTATGCTCGGTGCTCTTGCTGGTTATTATGGTAAGTTTATTGATAATGCCATTATGAGACTAATTGATGTTATGCTCGCTATTCCTAGTATTTTGCTTGCTATTGCAATTACAGCGGCTTTTGGGCCAGGACTTCGCAATGTGATGATTGCAGTTGGTATTGCCTCAATTCCAACCTATGCACGTATCGTTAGGGCATCAGTTCTTTCTGTTAGAGAGCAAGAATTTGTAGAGGCAGCAAGAGCAACAGGCGCTTCTGATCTTAGAATAATTTTTTCACATATTTTACCAAACTCAATGTCACCAATTATTGTTCAAGCAACATTAGGTGTTGCAAGCGCAATTTTATCGGCTGCGGGTTTGAGTTTTATTGGACTTGGCATTCAGCCTCCACTACCAGAATGGGGTGCTATGCTGTCAGCAGGTCGAGCGTACTTACGTGAATATCCACATATTGTTATGTTCCCTGGTGTAACAATAATGATTACTATTTTTGCATTAAACTTATTTGGTGACGGTCTTCGTGATGCGTTAGACCCTAAGTTAAAACGCTAGACATTA
>CAYJHL010000181.1:0-3703 GCA_964369585.1 uncultured Treponemataceae bacterium
AATTGGGTACATTTCAAGTGAAAACGCCATTGTTTCCTCCATATAGTAATTTGATATTGTTCGTATGGCAAAGCCACGTTTTAATAATATAACAGGAAATGCAGTAATTGTAAAGGGCTTTGGGCGCCACCCCGCATGGCAACACACAGGTTGCCATGTACGGGGTCGGGCTTTTCGGGGTTCCGCAATATTGTAAGAAATGTTCGCCATGGACGGCGAACCAAAGACACGATGTTTTGTGCTAATCACTTAACTTCGGTAGCGCAAAACTCGGTAAGGTCAGATTTTATGGATAAAATCTGATCGACGCCTGGCGCGTTGCGTAATTCCCTTAAAAAAAACAACATTTGTACGAAATTTAACAAAAATTTACATTTTCAAACTTGCACATGTGTATAATATTGTATATAATAGACAATGTACCAAAATTAAACATATGTACTAAAGGAGATGTTTTATGAGTGATGTTGTGTTGTTAAAAGAAACGGATTTAGTTTCAGCTTCTTTACTTAGCCCAGATACTGTGCGAGTTATGTGGTCTAAAACGTATAACGCAGATGGTTTACCCGATTGGACACATATTTTTCCTTACTATGATGACAGTATTGTGTTTCAAGATTGCATTCAACGTATAGAAGGATTTAAAAATTTTGAGGCACTATGCAATAGGCTTACTAAGAGATGTACCAGTTTGCGAATGGACTTAAACGATATAATTCAAAAGGATAATGTCATCGCGTTTGACTGGAAAATGACTATGTCATTTAGAAAATCCCCTGACACACCAATTTTTGGGTTTACAAAACTTACGCTTGGGAAAAATGGAAAAATAGTAAGCCAAAGAGACTACTACGATTTGTGGGGTGATATATTTAATGGCATTCCCGGTTTTAATAAAATGTATCGAAGCTTTATGAGCAGATTTTTTGGGTGAAGATATGAAAAAAAATGTACCTGATGAACTTGCTTTTTTAGTAAATAGAAATAAAGAACAAAAAATAACGAACGAAATGCTTGCAAAAAAGGTATGTGTAATAACTGGGGCAACTTCTGGGGTTGGATTTGAGGCAGCCAAAGAACTTGTTGCTCATAATGCAAGTCTTATTTTAGTTGCAAGAAATAGGCGTAAGGCTGAAAAAGTGCGAAATATGCTCCTTGCATCTAACACCGTACCTATTGAAATTGTAGTTGCAGATTTTAGCAATCTTGGCGATGTAAAAAGAGCAGCAGAAGAAATACTCGAAAAATATAAAAAAATTGATGTGCTTATAAATTGTGCCGGTCTTCATTCAACTAAAAAAATCCACACAGATGATGGCTTTGAACTTGTTTTTTGTGTTAATCACCTAGCGAGCCTTTTATTTACCTTGTTACTAGAAGATGTCCTCATAAAAAGTGCTCCAGCGAGAATTATTCAAGTAAATTCTGAAGGACACCGCTTTAATGGATTAAACGAAAAAGACTTACATTGGAAGAAGAGAATATACACAGGGCTTAGGGGATATGGAGCCTCTAAAAGTGCTCAACTTATGAGTGTTTGGGAGCTATCGGACAAGCTGTCTCCGAAAGGCGTCACCATAAACGCAGTCCACCCTGGAGAGGTAAAAACAGCAATAGGTAGCAATAATGGTTTTTTGTATCGTTTTTTTTCTAAATATATTACTTCTCGATTTTTAAAAGATCCTGAAATAGCGGGGTTAGCAATTTACTATTTATCAGCTGCAAAAGAACTTGAGAAAACATCTGGAAAGTATTTTAACTTAACGCATGAAGAAGTACCTGCAAAGCATGCAACGGACAGAGTTCTTGGAAACAGAATTTATGAAGAATCATTAAAAATGATTTCACCGTATCTATAAAAAAGGAGGTTTAGAGTGAAAAGCTATGATGCAATTGTTGTTGGTGGAGGAATTGCTGGACTCACATCGTGTGCATATCTTTGTCGCGAGGGGTACAAGGTAATGCTGTGTGAAAAGGAAAAGGAAGTTGGCGGTTTAGTAAAATCATTTTGTCATAAAGGATTTACATTTGACTGTGGCATTAGAGCCATTGAAGTTTCAACAGGCGTATTATCTATGTTAAAAGACCTTGGAATTAAAGTTGACTTTTTAGATAATAATGTTACCACTGGAATTGAAGACAACATGATTGAAGTATGCAGTGAGGATAGCATTGATGATTATGAAAAAATGCTTAAATTTACTTTTCCTGATGAAGAAAAAGACATTGAAAATATTATTTCAGAAATAAAAAAAATTATGGAATATATGAATAATATGTATGAAGTAGATAATCCTCTTTTTAGAGACTTAAAAAATGATAAAGACTATATTTTTCAAGAGTTATTACCGTGGATGTGGAAGTTCTTAAAAAGTCTAAAAAAATGCGATGAATTACAAGTTCCCGTATATGAATATCTTTTTAGGTTTACAAAAAACCCGAAACTTATCGATATGATTGGGCAACATTTTTTTAAGGATAGCTCTGCTTTTTTTGCACTAAGCTATTTTAATATTCACTGTGATTACATGTATCCTAAAGGCGGCACTGGAACCTTAACACAAAGTTTAAAAAAATATATTATTGAACATGGAGGTTATATTCACACTGAAACCTCTATACGAACAGTAAACCCTTCATTAAATATAGTCGTTGATGACCGTGGTAATGAATATAATTATAAGTCGCTTATTTGGGCTTGTGATGCAAAATCGCTATATCGTTGTGTTTACACAAATACATTAAAAAGTAAACGAAAAAAGAATTCTATTCGAAAACAAAGAAGAGAAATAAAGTCTCTACGGGGAGGAGATTCTGTTCTAACCTTGTATGCTACGGTTGATTTACCACCCGAATATTTTTCAGATTATTGTTCAGCTCACTGTTTTTATACACCTGAAAAAAATGGGCTTTTAAGCATGGACTGTGATGAAGTATGCGCATTAAAACTTGATGATGAGGCTTTAATAACATGGTGTAAAGAATATTTAGAAAAGACTACCTACGAAATATCTATTCCAGTGCTTCGAGATTCAAGCATGGCACCAAAAGGGAAAACAGGTGTAATTATAAGCACATTAATGAACTATGATGTAGTAAAAAAAATTAAAAATGCAGGTTTGTATAATGAGTTTAAAAATTTTGTTTCTCAAACAATTGTTGATATCCTTGAAAGAAGTCTTTTTCCAAATTTGCATGAATCTATTCTTGAAACGATAGTTTCAACACCTCTTACTATTCAACGCATTACGGGTAATACCGATGGTGCAATTACTGGATGGGCATTTACAAACAATGTAATGCCATGCATTAATAAAACTATTAGTATAGCTAAATCAACAAAAACTCCAATTAAGAATGTTTTTCAAGCAGGCCAGTGGGCTTTTAGCCCCTCTGGTGTACCTACTGCAATTATTACGGGGAAGCTTGCGAGTGATGCTGCAAGTAGACTCTTAAAAAAAGCCTTGAGAAAAAAGAACGTTAAAAAATTAAATGAAGAGTTTATTCAAAGCGTTCCTGCTTGCGATGTGGGACTCATAGGAAAAGGGGTAATGTATAGGTGATAATGTAATTACGAACTAAGAGGCTGTCACACTTTCGTGCAACAGCCTCTTAATTTTTGTCCAAATTGTATTGTTATCTAAATGGCTATTTTATAATAGTTTCTACAGCATATTTACTAAAACCAGAAATACCTGCTCCA